>NZ_CAXBAN010000257.1:0-3997 GCF_963973675.1 uncultured Planktosalinus sp.
AACTTTATGAAACCTATTTTGATGCTAAAAAGGAATATGCGTTTGTATTGTTTAAACCCAATAATTGAATTTAAAGGACAAGTTGATGAACTGAAAAAGGCCTGTGAAATATTTGCAAGCACTTAGCTACCTAAAAAAAGATTAGAAAAAGTACCGAGGTTACTTTATCCTTTCACATCCAGGGCATCCCTAAGGGCGTTTCCGATGAGCATAAACGCCACCACCAAACTCATAATAGCCACCCCGGGTATGATGGCCAGATAGGCTTTTCCCAGAATGATGTAAGCATAGTGGTCTTTAATCATCGCACCCCAGCTGGGCATAGGGGGTTGTGCGCCAATTCCCAGAAAGCTCAACCCGCTTTCAATAAGGATAGCAGCTGCGAAATTAGCTGCTGAAATCACTATGACCGGAGCCAGTATGTTTGGAATGATATGGTTTTTTATAATTCTAAAATCTCCGAAACCAAGAGCTTTAGCAGCAGTAACATATTGCATTTGCTTGACACCCATCACCTGCCCTCTAACTACACGTGCCACCTCCACCCACATGGTAAGCCCCACAGCAATAAACACCTGCCAAAATCCTTTTCCAAGAGTGAGTGTAATGGCGATGACCAGCAACAAGGTAGGAATCGACCAGGTAACATTGATGAGCCACATAATGGTTGCGTCTATTTTTCCGCCATAATAGCCTGCTATGGCTCCAAGTGTAATCCCAATAATTAGTGAAATAAAAACCGCTACAAACCCAATGGATAAGGAAATACGAATGCCCACCAACATTCTGCTCAACAAATCTCTTCCATACTTGTCGGTTCCCAAAAGAAAACGTTGTTGCTCAATGTACTGCTCCACAATTTGATTGGGTGTACTAAGGCTTGGAAATTGACTTAGTACATACTCTTTTGAAAGCCCTTCAGAACTTCCATCCACATATTCCTGTACAACAATCCCCTTGGTCGTTAATTCATAGCTTTGAATAGGCAGTGCGGTATCTGTATTTTCCTTTCCAAAAAAGAGTTGCTGTATGGTTCCTTTATCACTTACATTTCCGGAAGGCACTGTGAGCATCATTACCTTAAAACCTGGTGGTTTTGAATGGATTGACACATGCATCTGATTGGCATTTTGAGAGTCATCAGGAGCGATGACATAGCAAAAGACTGCTACCAGCATACATAGTAACAGAAACCCAAAACTAAAAACGCCCCAAAAGTTTTTTTTAAACTTTTGGAGCGCCAGTTTAGAAAGTGATGTTGCTTTTTGACTCATTGCAAGTCGTTAGTCTTTAATGTTTGCGAGTTTTTCCCTTTTGATGTTGTTTAGTTTTAAATCCTCCAACACATTCACGGCTTCTTCAACATAAATATCGTGACTTAGGTTTTTATGCCACCTGCTGCGCTTTTCACTGAGAATAGAGTCTAATTTTTTAAGCTCTTGTTCCTTGATGTGCGAACGAAAGCCGAGGTTGTTTTCATATTCTGTAATGGAGTCATACTGTTCAGATCTTTTTCTGTTGTTTTCAATATCTGCGATGTATTTTTCGTAGTTCAGTGGAACCACATTGTTATCTCTTCGTTCTTTGATCCAGCGTGCTTGTTCATCAATTAATTTCAGTTGCTCACTGGCTGCAATTCTCTTTTTACTTTCTTGAATGGTTTTCTCAAGATCGATGTACCCATCCCAGGTTTGGTAGTCGGCCGGTGCAATTTTATCGTAAGGCAGCGGATTGTTATAATCCCGTTCGCCTAGATCAAAATAGCTGTATCTGTCTGGAACTATTACGTCACTTTTCACACCTTCCAGTTGGGTTGAGCCTCCGTTGATTCTATAAAACTTTTGTGTAGTTACTTTCAGAGCTCCAAGATCACCGTGTTGGTTATTACGCATCCAGCGATTCAGGTCGATTACGTTTTGAACGGTTCCTTTTCCATAGGTTTGTTTACTGCCAATCACCACTCCTCTTTCATAGTCTTGCATTGCTGCTGCCAGAATTTCGGAAGCAGACGCTGAAATTTCATTGACCAAAATAACCAGGGGGCCGTCCCATTCCACATCACCATTGCGGTCGTTAAGTACTTCCACTTGTCCGTCGCCCGAAGCCACTTGTACAACTGGTCCTTTTTCAATGAACAAACCGGCAATATCAATGGCTGTTTTAAGTGAACCACCTCCATTGTTTCTAAGATCGAGCACCAATCCTTCCATACCTTCTTCCTTGAGCCTGATAACTTCTTCCTTCACATCACTGGCGGCATTTCTGGCCTTGTAATCGGTCATATCAAAATAGAATCGCGGCAGATCAATGAGTCCGTATTTTCTTCCATCCTTATTAATAATAGTTGATTTGGCATAGGTTTCATCCAGCTCAACCACATCCCTCACAATAGTAACATCTTTAAAGGTGCCATCCATTTTTTTAATGGTAAGTGTAACTTTAGTTCCTTTAGGACCTTTGATGAGTCCAACGGCATCGTCCAGACGCATACCGCCAATACTTACTGATTCGGTTTCCCCTTCCTGACGCACACGGGTTATCTGGTCGCCTACTTCAATTTCTTCACCCCGCCAGGCAGGTCCGCCACTGATTACTTCAACCACTTTCACACTTTCGCGTTGTTTTTGCAATCGAGCACCAATTCCTTCCAGCTTTCCTGACATAGCCACGTCAAAGCGGTCTTTGTCCTGAGGTGCAAGGTAATTGGTATGCGGGTCAAAGTCTTCTACAACAGCATTGATAAAAATGGCAAAGTAATCTGTACGGTTCAGGTCATCTATAAACGAAAAGTAGTCATCCAGAGAACTGCGCGTGGATTCCCGGGCTTCGATTTCGATTTCCGCATCGGTTTTGGGTTCTTTTACCTCAGCTATCTTTTCCTCAACAGCTTCCTCTTCAAATGACTCCTCATCAGATTCCCCTGGTTTCAGATCTTTTACTGCATTTTGTTCTTCCTTGATGTCATAATAAGTTGAAATAGTAGAAAATTTCAACTGGTCTTTCCATCGAGACTCCAGTTCCTCACGGGTGCTGGCATAGGGTATATTCTCATAATCGACATCTATGGACTGGTCTTCAGTGAAATCGAAAGGAGTGTCCAGCACTTTTTTATAAATGTCTTTTGCTTCCAGCATTCTTTGTTCCAATCGTTCATGTACCACATTGAAAAAAGTGAGATCCTTATTTTTCAACTGATCGTCAATCTGATTTTCATAGACTTTAAATTCTTCAATATCTGAAGCTAGGAAATAGCGTTTTAGGGGATCTACATCATTGATAAACTTGGTGTACACCGAAGAAGAAAAGGCATCGTCCATTTCTTTATTGGCAAAGTGCGTTTTTTCAAGCACATAGGAAATCAGTTCTACCAACAGTTTATCCTTTTCAGGGTTGTCAAAACTTTTGGTCGTAAAGCTGCCGGATGCGGCGGCTACAAAAACCACTAGCAATAGCACTTTAAAATTCTTTTTCATAAATCGCATAGAAATTCTTTTTTAGGATACTAATTTATACAAAAAACCGTGCCATAGTCAACGGATGGTACTAATTTTATGTTAAACATAGAATTGCCATGCAAGATAAAAACTTGTATGAAACTATTCAACCTATTTTTACTTTTTTTAAAAGTTGAAAAGTTTTGAAAAGCTGTAAGACTACGGAGTGAAGATTCGAAATTAAATTATGTATTTTAGCACTAAAATAGTGTATCTATGAATAAAAAAAGGCCTTTAATCCTGGTAACCAACGACGATGGAATCTCTGCCCCCGGCATCAGGATGCTGATATCGATTATGAAAGAAATTGGTGATGTGATTGTTGTGGCTCCTGACAAGCCCCAAAGTGCTACGGGTCATGCCATTACCATCAACAACACTTTATACATCAACAAAATCAATATTGACGATGATGTTCAGGAAGAATACAGTTGTTCGGGCACCCCGGTTGACTGTGTGAAGCTGGCGGTTCATGAAATACTGAAACGCAAGCCTGATATATG
>NZ_CAXBAN010000258.1:0-3983 GCF_963973675.1 uncultured Planktosalinus sp.
TTTGTAAATTCAGAAAGGTGTTCACCGTGCATCCAGTCCATTGTGAGTATGCGTTCGCTCGAGAGGTTTTCATAATAGTCAGGAAATGTCAAATTGGGGATGTGTGCACAAGCTTCTGTAATTTCACGGCTTTGCTTTAGTTCGAGATTGTAATCAGTCTCTTCCATAAGTTTGTCTTCAACCTCTTTGAAGTATTTATCAGAATCTTTAGCTTTGATATTAAACATTTTGAGTGCCACCGGCTTCACCAAAGCGAGATCACTACTTATGCTTTCAGCAATTCCGGGATATTGAATTTTTACAGCCAGTTGCTTTCCGTTCAACGTGGCTCGGTGCACTTGCCCAATACTCGCTGCATTGACAGAGTCTGCCTCAAAGGTATCAAACAAAGCCTCGGGCTCCTGACCCAAATATTTTTTAAAAGTTTTTCGCACCAACGGAGCCGATAATGGCGGCACTTGAAACTGTGCCAGGGAAAATTTCTCTACATAAGCCCTCGGCATAATATTCTTTTCCATACTCAACATTTGTGCAACTTTCAGTGCGCTGCCTTTCATGCTTTTGAGTCCGTCATAAATATCCTCGGCATTCTCCTCATTGAGCTTATCTTTGGTTAACTCAGGATTCACCAGCTTACCACCATAATATTTTAAATAATTACCACCCACTTTTACGCCGGTTTTTACCAGCTTTGAAGCACGTTGTATCTTTCCCGTTGGGATATGGTCTAATGTTTTCATTCAATTTTGTATTTACAGATTACCGCAGAGTTGCCAATCACTTTTAACTTTTACCTTCGTACTTCTAACTTTGAACTTCCTAAGCCATTTTCTCTTTCCAGATAAACTTACCAAAGTCAATCACACTTTCAAGGGGTGTTGTTGCAAAGACATCAAAAATAGCACGAACAGATTTTTCGATAACCACATCGGTTTTTTCAAAGGAAGGCGAATTGTCATCCATCCAAAATTTGAGGATAAATACAAATTGCAGCCAGGCACCTTCAGAGAATATTACAGCAGGTTGTTTGAGAAATTTGAGTTGCTGCTCATCATTTTTTTCCTCAATGAGTTCGCTGGCAAAAGCTTTTATTTTTTTTCGCAAAGGCGAAAGTTGCTGCATCATCTTCAACTTATCTTTGTCTTCGTGAAGCGAAAACAACACATAACTTCGGTTTGCTGTAAGTAACTCAAAAAAAGTATAGAAAAAGGTGAGCATTTTTTCTTGATTGGAGAAACTATCATACTCCTTGTTTTTTTGAGACAAGTCTGTTGTCATTTGATAAAAAGTCGTCCATATTCCCGATTTCAAACCTTCAAATGAACCAAAATGTTTGTAAAA
The DNA here is from genome assembly GCF_963973675.1 of uncultured Planktosalinus sp. Taxonomy (NCBI): domain Bacteria; kingdom Pseudomonadati; phylum Bacteroidota; class Flavobacteriia; order Flavobacteriales; family Flavobacteriaceae; genus Planktosalinus; species uncultured Planktosalinus sp. Next base: position 1,342 of record NZ_CAXBAN010000258.1, read on the forward strand.
GTCCTGTTCTGTAAAACCATTTTCTTTTGAAAATTTGTAAATGGATACAGGGGCCTTTTCGTGCTCCAGCACATACTGCATATACATATCAATAAGTTGCTGACGTGTTACTTTTTTTGTTGCGGAAGTCTTTTTTTTAGTTGCCATAAGTGTGATTTTTAATGCTATACAAAGATACGGAATGTTTAACCTAATCACTGCTTATATTAAACAGAAAGTTTTGTTAAAAAAATAATCAATGGTTTCTTTTTGAAATAATTCAATCCCTTTTAGAAAAACAATAAGACGGTAAATCAATAGAACTTTTTTCTCATTCTATAAATCGCTAACTTTCGTATCTTTAAACTCAAACAACTTGAGTAAAATGCTCAAAGACAATTTCAATAGAACCCACGATTACCTGCGTATTTCATTAACTGATGCCTGCAACTTCCGTTGTGTGTATTGTATGCCCAACGAGCAAATGAAATTTATGCCTGCCAAGCATTTAATGCAAGCCGATGAAATTGAAACCATCACCAAAAAATTTGTGGCCTTAGGAGTCAAAAAAATCAGGTTGACCGGTGGCGAACCTCTGGTGCGAAAAGACGCTAAAGAAATCATTGAGCGAATTTCCAAATTTCCGGTTGAACTCACTTTAACTACCAATGCTGCATTAATAGATTCATTTATTGAAATCTTTCATCAAGCGGGCATTAAATCGGTAAATGTAAGTTTGGACACCCTCCAGAAAGAAAAATTTCTGGAACTCACCAAGCGTGATTTGTTTGAAAAAGTATGGAACAATATCCAACTTTTAATCAAGGAAGATTTTCACGTTAAAGTCAACATGGTAGTAATGAAAGGCATCAACGACGACGAAATTCTCGATTTTATAGAATGGACCAAAAACCAACCCGTTCACGTGCGTTTCATTGAGTTTATGCCCTTTGATAAAAATCAATGGAACAGCTCTAAAGTTTGCAGCTATCAGGAAATTCTCAACTTGATTGAAACGCAGTTTAGTTTCATCAAGATGAAAGACGAAGCTAATGCAACCGCAAAAAAATACAAACCCCTCAATCACGAAGGGACTTTTGCAGTGATTAGCACGATGAGCGCTCCTTTTTGCGACAACTGCAACAGGATGCGACTCACCGCAGACGGTAAAATGAAAAATTGCCTCTTTTCAAAAGGTGAAGCCGATATTCTTACCGCTTTGCGAAATCAGGAAGAGTTAGAACCCATTATAAAAAAATGTGTGGGTCAAAAAGAAAAAGCGCTCGGCGGACAGTTTGAAGGGGATTTCCATCAAATAGACGCCAATAAAATAGACAATCGGAGTATGATACGAATTGGAGGTTAACTTTTTACCATCGTTATTCCCATAACGTCATAACCAAATGATCAATAGTCAATAATCAAGCAACAATGATAACAGTTTCAGAAGCTAAAAACCATATAATAAAACACGGTAAACAGCCACGTGTTGAAGAAAAATCACTTTCTGATGCATTGGGATTTGTCCTGGCTGAGACGCTTTTAGCAAAAATAGACACACCTCCTTTTGACAATTCGGCAATGGATGGCTATGCGTTTTCTTTTTCCAATTGGGATAAGAAAAGTGCCTTGACTGTGATTGGCGAAGTACAGGCCGGAAGTGAAAACAGTTTAAAAACAGCTGCCAATGAAGCCATCCGCATTTTCACCGGAGCTCCTGCACCGAAAGATGTAGATACCGTGATTATGCAGGAAAAAGTGGAACGAAAAGGTGATAAAATCACCTTGCTTGACGAAAATCTAAAACAAGGAAGCAACATCCGCCCCAAAGGTTCGCAAACCAAAAAAGGGGCTGTTGCATTGCAAAAAAATCAGGAATTAACGCCTGCGGGAATTTCCTATTTGGCAGGAATGGGCTATTCAAAAGTGACGGTTTATAGCAAACCCAAAGTGAGTGTCATCATCACCGGAAAAGAACTCATAAAAGCAGGAGAAACGCTCGAGACAGGTAAAATCTATGAATCCAACGGTATTGGATTAACAGCCGCTTTGCGTCAAGTGGGTATTGAGCCGGTTTCTGTTACACAGGTTGACGATGTTTTAAAGCTTATTGAAAATGCAATTAAAAGTCAATTGAGCAGCGACATCATCATTCTTACCGGAGGGGTTTCGGTGGGAAATTATGATTTGGTTCCAGCGGCTTTGGAAAAATGTGGCGTGGAGAAAATTTTCCACAAGGTGAAACAAAAGCCTGGAAAACCTCTCTATTTTGGCAAGACCTCAAACGCACTCATATTTGCACTCCCCGGAAATCCGGCAGCGGTAATGACCTGTTTTTATGAATATGTTGTTGAAGCCATTGACTCTTTTACGCAAAAAAGACATTTAAAATCCCTGACACTTCCCCTGGAAAATGATTTCACTAAAAAAACCGGACTCACTTATTTTTTAAAAGGTAAAACCACAGAAAACGGGGTCAAAATTTTAAACAGCCAACTCAGTTATATGCTCAATTCGTTTGCGATAGCAGATTGCTTAATTAGGCTTGACGAAGACAAAACGGAATACAAAAAAGGGGATTTAGTAACAGTTTTAATGATTGCTTAACATGGACATAAAAAACTATCAGGTAAAAGGACGCATTTGGCTTCAACAACATATTC
>NZ_CAXBAN010000259.1:0-3976 GCF_963973675.1 uncultured Planktosalinus sp.
CTTCCGAAGATACCTCAATATCGTTTCGGACTTTCTTGATTTTTATGGGGCCAGCTGTGGAACAAAAACCCCCAGAGAGACGCTTCACCATATTTTAAAACAACTTTTTGTCAATGCTTCAATTACAGTGGCCGAAGATATGCTGGCAGCTGCCCTTGCAGTAGCAGACCAACCGGGTATTGTTTGTATTTTTGGAACCGGATCAAACAGTTGTTATTTTGATGGAAAGACAGCCAAAAACCACGTAGACTCCCTTGGGTTTATCCTTATGGATGAAGCCAGTGGAAATTATTTTGGCAAACGACTCGTCCGGGATTATTTTAATAAAAAAATGCCCTCAAAATTAGCTGTTGAGTTTGAAAAGCAATTTGACCTCGAGCCCGATACGATTAAAATCAATTTATATAAAAAACCGAATCCAAATGCCTACCTCGCATCCTTTGCTGAATTTATTTTTACCAGTGAAGAAGAAAACGGATATTTTTATAACCTAATCAGCGAAGGAATCCTGAAATTTATTGAATACAAAATTCTTTGCTACAAAGAAGCACAGCAGGTGCCTATACATTTTATAGGTTCCATTGCCCATTTTTCTCAAGATATAATTAAAGATTGCCTTAACAGATACAATCTGCAACCCGGAAATTTCGTTAGAAGACCTATTGACGGATTGATTGCATACTACAGAAAAAACCGATTGAACTCATGAGTTTTCCAAAGATAAATCCGGCAACTACCAAGGCCTGGGCAGCATTGACCAAACATTTCTCTGAAATTGAAGGCAGTAGTATGCAGGAGTTTTTTCAGGAAGACGCCGACCGAGCCCGCCGTTTATCTATTGAATGCGGCGAATTTTATCTGGATTACTCCAAAAACAGGGTAAATTCAAAAACCCTGAAACTGCTTTTACAACTCGCTGATGAAGTTCAGCTTGCACAAGCCATTGAAGCTCAATTTAACGGTGAAAAAATTAATGAAACTGAAGGAAGAGCAGTGCTGCACACAGCATTAAGAGATTTCAATAAACAACCTACAGAAGTTGCCGCAACTCTTGAGAAAATGAAACATTTTTCTGAAATTGTCATCAAAGGGCAGTGGAAAGGGTATACCGGAAAACCGATCACCGATGTGGTGAATATTGGGATTGGCGGCAGTGACTTGGGCCCCGATATGGTTACTGAAGCCTTGAAATATTATAAAAACCACCTCAATCTTCACTTTATCTCAAATGTTGATGGCGATCATGTACAGGAATCGCTGAAAGAACTTGACAGGGAAACTACCTTATTTTTGATTGTTTCTAAGTCATTTACTACTCAGGAAACCCTTACCAATGTCAACAGCATTAAGAGTTGGTTTTTAAAGAAGGCAACAATTCAGGATGTTTCAAGTCATTTTGTGGCTGTTTCCACCAATATAGATGCCGTTGAGAAATTTGGCATTTCAAAAGAGAACATATTCCCGATGTGGGATTGGGTAGGAGGACGTTTTTCACTCTGGGGATCTGTGGGGCTTAGCATTTGCCTGGCTGTTGGGTATGATAATTTTGAAAAACTTTTAAAGGGAGCTCATCAAATGGATGTGCATTTTAAAACGGCCCCTTTTAAGGAAAATATGCCGGTAATTATGGCCATGCTTTCAGTGTGGTATAATAACTTTTTTAGGGCAGAATCTGAAGCCGTTGTGCCTTATTCACATTATTTATCAAAATGGGTTCCTTTTTTGCAACAGGCCGTGATGGAAAGCAATGGCAAACAAGTGGACAGAAATAGTCACCCAGTGACTTATCAAACCGGAAACATTGTTTGGGGCAGCACCGGCACCAACGCGCAGCATGCGTTTTTCCAGCTGCTGCATCAGGGAACTAAACTGATTCCGGTTGATTTTATTGCTTTCGCGAAAGCGCTTCATAATCAAGACCAACATCAGGAAATACTTTTAGCCAATTGTTTTGCACAGTCTGAAGCTTTGCTAAACGGAACTGTGGGTGAACAAGTTGAAAATCCATATCGAAACTTTGAAGGGAATCGCCCTTCAAACACCTTGCTAATCCAAAAATTAACCCCTGAAAACCTGGGCGCTTTGATTGCTCTTTACGAACACAAACTTTTTGTACAGGGAGTAATCTGGAACATTTTCAGTTATGACCAATGGGGTGTTGAATTAGGAAAGCAACTTGCAAAGGAAACACTCCTCTCAATTGAAGGAAGCGACTCTCAGGATTTAAATTCTTCAACCCGGGCATTAATTTTAAAAAGCAAAACTTAAACTTTACTCAGGTTTTTTCAGATTCTTTTTCAGGGTTTATATTCATAGATTGATAATATGTTTCAAGTTTTTTCTTTAATCTCCTAAACCTGAATATACCAATAAAAATAAGTATAAAACTCAGTCCTAAAACCGCATAACTTAACCAGCTAAAAGTAGCAAACCCTTCATATTCCAAAATAGCCACGCCCCCAATTGCCATATACAGTGACGCTCTTATATAGGAAAATAAGGTGCGTTCATTGGCTAAGGAAGTGCGTTCCATTGCCAAAAAATCACGCAGAATGATTTTTTCTTTATTTTCAAACTTTTTAGGACTGGGTATAAACTTGAATTTCATTTGTTTTTTATTTTATTTAAACTGGCCAAAAATAGAGTATTAAGGGAACACCCAGCAGTAAAATTAATAAAGTTACCGGGATTCCCATAATAAGGTAGTCTTTAAATTTATATCCACCGGGGCTCATAACCAGTGTATTGGATTGATGTCCAATGGGTGTTAAAAATGCACTCGATGCTCCTACTGCAACGGTCATTAAAAATGGATCAGAAGACATCGAAAATGTTTGGGCAACCTGAATGGCTACAGGAGCCATCAAAACTACTGTTGCTGCATTGTTTATCACATTTGAAAGCAGCATAGTTATTAGCATTAAAACACCAAGAAAAAGCCAGGTAGGGTTGTCGTTGCCTAATTGCAATAGAAGTTGAGTTACCGTTTCTGCACCACCTGAAGTTTCAAAAGCTTTGCCCACGGGAATCATTGCTGCCAACAATATTATAACCGGCCAATCCACACTGTAATAGACATCTTTTATTGGAAGTATCTTAGAAAGGACCATTGCCACTGCTGCAAGCGAAAAAGCGATATCTACAGATAAAACACCTGTTACCACAAGGGCAATTGAAATTACAAAAATGGAAAGTGCACCGATGATGCGCCTTGGTTTTCCCAGTGCTATATCGCGTTTAGCCAATGGGAGGCAATGTAGGTTTTTGATGAGTTCCTGAATATTCAATTCAAAGCCTTGAAGTAAAAATACATCGCCTGGTTTTAATTTTTCTTTAGAAATGCGTTTGTTTATTTTTTTATTTTGTCTAGCAATAGCGAGTACATTCACATTGTATTGTGAACGCAATTTGAAATCGGAGATTGTTTTTCCTATTAACGGTGAATTAGGTGTTATAACAGCTTCAATTGACTTTACTTCCCCTCCACCTTTTACTTTTTCACGTATGGGCTCACCTTCTGCCAGGCTTAGCCCGGGAGCTTCTATAAATTTTTTTAAGTCATCAGTATCAGACTCCAGGATTAAAATGTCATGCTCCCTTATCTCCTCAAAAGTTGAGGGTGCGTGCATTCGGGTATCATTTCTGATAATACCCAAAATTTCTATATCTGGATCGATATCAGATTTTATCTTTTTGATTGATCTTCCAATTAAATCAGATTCTTTATTTATTAAAATTTCTGTGATATAACTCTCAATCTCAAACATGTTATTGGTTGAAATTTCAGTTTGTCTTTTAGGTAAGAACCGCCAACCTACAAGAGTTATAAACAAAAGTCCTGCGAAGGTTAATGCGATTCCTACAGGTGCAAAATCAAACATAGTGAAAGCCCCCAGTTCTTCTGTTTTTCGAAACGTTGAGATAATGATATTTGGAGGAGTACCAATTAAAGTCATCATACCCCCAAGTATGGATG
>NZ_CAXBAN010000260.1:0-3971 GCF_963973675.1 uncultured Planktosalinus sp.
TGTTGCTGAATTTGGAACATTTTTGGAATACATCATTCCCAAAGAATTTAAAAATGACAATGTGGTTGTCGATTTATTGAAATACAATCAACTCAGTTTACCGGAGTTACTTAATTTTCTAATCGTTTCCAATAAGCACAGAGCCAATAAGAAATCATTTGTAATTATAAATGAAGCCATAGACCCTGATGTGATTCCCGAAGAACTCATCGTTGTGCCCACCCTGCAGGAAGCCGAAGATGTTGTTGAACTAGAAGAGATTGAACGGGATTTAGGGTTTTGAAATTTTATTTCTAAACTTTAAAATGAAAATAACAAACATCGTACTATTTGAAATATAATTTTATGACTCTCACCATCCTAGGTTGCCATGCTGCTACTCCAAAAACTTTTCACAACCCTACATCACAGCTACTTGATTTAAGGGGCCATTTGTTTTTAATTGACTGTGGAGAAGGCACTCAGGTTTCACTTAGGAAATCAAAGGTAAAATTTGCACGTGTAAAGCACATTTTTATATCTCATCTGCATGGCGATCATTATTTTGGGCTTATCGGTTTGATATCTACCTTCACTTTGCTTGGGCGTGAAGCTGATTTAAACATTTATGGACCCAAAGGCATTAAGGAAATCATCACTTTGCAACTCAAGCTAGGCAAGGCTTGGACCAATTACAACCTCATTTTTCATGAACTAGATTCAAAATCACCCCAATTGCTTTTTGAAGATGAAATCGTAGAGGTGCAAAACATCCCTTTAGACCATCGGGTGTATACCAATGGCTTTTTGTTTCGGGAAAAACCCGGTGAACGTAAACTTAACCTTGAAGCTGCTGTTGCTGCAAAAATCGACAACAGCTATTTCAGGAAACTAAAAACTGGCGCCGATGTGACCAACCGTGAAGGCAAACTCATTTCCAATGAACGTGTTACATTTCCTCCAGACCCACCAAAAAGTTATGCTTTTTGTAGTGATACGGCTTTTTACCCTCAAATTATTCCTCAAATAAAAGGAGTTTCTACCTTATATCATGAGGCTACATTTCTGGAAGAACACTTTCACTTGTGTGAAAAAACCAAGCACAGCACCGCAAAACAAGCCGCGATGATTGCCCGCGATGCCGGGGTGAGTCAATTAATTTTAGGGCATTTTTCAACACGCTACAGCAATCTGGAACGGTATTTGGAAGAAGCCAAACCCATTTTTAAAAATATCCAGCTTGCTGAAGATTTTAAAGTGTTTGAAATTTAAGTGAATCTTTACATACACTTGTTTTAAATTCCTTCAAATTCCCGTAAATTGCATTTCATTTAATTTATATGCAAAACGATTTAAGCCATTACCGCAAAACTTATGAGAAAAAAGCACTACTGGAATCGACGGTAGATGCAAATCCGTTGCAACAATTCAGAACTTGGTTTTATGAGGCAGAACATTATGGAGTTTCAGATGAACCCAACGCTATGACTATTTCTACATTAGGAATAGATGGTTTTCCAAAAAGCAGGTTGGTTTTGCTCAAAAAGTACAACGAAGAAGGATTTGTTTTTTACACAAATTATGACAGTGAAAAAGGAAAGTCAATTATAGCAAACCCCAAAGTTTGTCTTTCTTTTTTTTGGCCAAGTATGGAACGTCAGGTTATTATCAAAGGAATTGCCGAAAAAGTTTCAGAAATTGATTCTGAAAATTATTTTCATTCCCGCCCACAAGGAAGTCAGCTAGGGGCTTTGGTGTCTAATCAAAGTAGTGTGATTGGATCTCGTGATGAACTAGAAAAGCAGCTTAAAGCGCTTGAAAAAAAGTATAACAATAAAGAAATTCCAAAACCCAAAAACTGGGGTGGTTTTTTAGTCAGGCCTCATTCTATTGAATTTTGGCAGGGAAGACCTAATAGGTTACACGACAGAATCAGGTATACATTAAATCCTGATTTTGAATGGAAAATTGAACGGCTGGCACCCTAATACCCAATAAAATTATGAAAACGTTATATATCACCAGGCACGCCAAGTCATCTTGGGAAGAAAACGTAGATGACCATAAAAGACCCCTCAATTCAAGAGGTAAACTGGATATTATTACTGTGTCAAACTATGTAACTTCCAATTTTAAAAAACCTGATTTAATCAAAACAAGTGATGCCAACCGGGCTCTTACCACAGCTCAACAATTCAAAAATGATTTTAACCTTCCAGACTCAAAATTTGAGATTCAACATTCAATGTATGACTTTACTGGTGAGCGGGTTATAAGGGCTATTGAAAATACTTCCAATGATGTTCAAATCTTAATGGTATTTGGTCATAATTATGGATTGACCCATTTAGTTAACAAATTAGGTAATGAGTATATTGATAATTTACCAACTTGCGGATTTGTTCAAATTGATTTTGATACTAACAGTTGGAAAAATTTATCTCAAGGAAATACCAAGTCTATGGTATTCCCAAAACACTTAAAATAATGACAAAAAATTATAATAACTATATAAACAGGGAACTAAGTTGGTTGCAGTTTAATGCACGCGTACTTCAGGAAGCTGAAGATGAAAGCGTTCCTTTGGCTGAACGTTTACGTTTTTTGGGTATATTTTCAAATAACCTGGACGAGTTCTTTAAAGTACGCTACGCTACTATAAAGAGAATTGACCTTGCGGGCAAAACAGGTAAAAGTGAATTGGGAGGATCAAGAGCAAAGGATTTACTTGAACAAATAACCAAAATTGTAATTGCTCAACAAGCTGAAAGCCTTGAAATTATTAGTACAATTCAAAATGAATTAAGAGCACATGGAGTTTATGTGATCAATGAAAATGAAATTACTGAATCTCAAAGTGAGTTTATCAAAGACTTTTTTATCCAAAAAGTGCGACCAGCATTAATGACAATTATTCTTAATGAAGTACATGAGTTTCCTGTTCTTAAAGATAGTGCAGCATACTTGGTAGTCAAAATGCAAATGAAAAAGGAGGATTCAGTTTTTAGTTCCAAAAAAGTTTATTCACTCATAGAAATACCAAAATCCATTGAACGTTTTGTAGTATTGCCACAGGAAGGAAATAAGCATTTTATTATTCTTCTTGATGACTTAATTAGACATTGTTTGCATTATATATTCAATATTTTCAACTATGAAAGTCTGCAAGCCCATATGATAAAAATCACCCGTGATGCAGAGTTGGATATTGACAGTGATTTGAGTAAAAGTTTTTTAGAAAAACTTTCAGAAAGTGTGAAAGACAGAAGAATTGGAGATCCTGTAAGATTTGTTTATGACAAACAAATAGATGAAGAAACTTTGGAGTTTTTATTACAAAAGATGGGAATTGAGGATACTGATAGTATCATTCCAGGTGGTAGATATCATAACAGGAGAGATTATATGAATTTTCCAGATGTAGGAATCAAACATTTATTTTATGAAAAACATCAGCCACTTCCGGTTCCTGGTCTTGTATTACAAGGAAGTTTATTAGAAAAAATTGCTGAAAAAGACTTTCTTCTTTATGCACCCTATCAGTCTTTTGCATATCTCATTAAGTTTTTACGGGAAGCAGCACTTGATCCCAAAGTAAAAAGTATAAAAATAACAATCTACAGACTTGCTGAAATATCAAACATTGCAAGTGCAATAATCAATGCAAAAAAAAACGGAAAAGATGTTACAGTGCAAATTGAGCTTCAGGCACGATTTGATGAAGAAGCAAATATTAGTTATGCAGAGCAAATGCAGTATGAAGGCGTTAAAGTTATTTTTGGAGTGCCCGGACTAAAAGTACATTGCAAAGCGTGTGTTATTGATCGTGTTGAAAAAGGAAAAGTTGTTAGATATGGATTTATAAGTACAGGTAATTTTAATGAATCTACAGCTAAAATTTACACTGATTACACACTTTTCACGTCTAACCAAAAAATATTGAAAGAAGTAAACAAGGTCTTTGAATTCTTTCAGGTAAACTATAAAGTAAA
>NZ_CAXBAN010000261.1:0-3914 GCF_963973675.1 uncultured Planktosalinus sp.
GGAAGCTACAGAAATTTTTCCGGTACAACCTGTTTAACCAAACCTGTTATTGTGGTAGAAGGTTATGACCCAAGTGATAGTAATGATGTTTTTGATTTATATGATATTCTTAATGTTAATAGCTTAGGTGTTGATATTAGGAATGAAGGACATGATATAATCACCCTTAACTTTGAGCCCCGTGTTGTCAACGGTAAAACAGTAAAAGGAGGTACTGATTATATAGAGCGTAACGCGATGGTACTGGTGAAACTTATTGAGATGGTTAATACCAGTAAAAGCAGTAGTGCCGAGCCAACCAAAATTATTGGTTTTAGTATGGGTGGGTTGGTGGCTCGCTATGCGTTGCGGTATATGGAAAATAACAACATACCTCATGATGTAGATTTATATATTTCAGTTGACAGTCCGCATCAGGGAGCTAATGTGCCTTCCGGGGTTCAGCATACAGTTAAGCTTATAGATGATTTGGTGCCTGCATGGTTAAAACCTGAATTGGCTAGTCTTGAAGATGAATTGAATCAACCGGCCACCAAGCAAATGTTGAAATATCATTATAATAATACTTCCTTTTACAATACATTTATAACAACTTAAACTCCATGGGGTACCCACAAAACACTAGAAATATTTCAATAGTTAATGGCAGTATGAAGGGTTCTGGAATAAATGGGATAAATCAAAAATATTATGAGGGCAAAGCACACGTGTATATACCGTCAATTCCAATAATACCGTTTACACATACTGCATACACCGGAAATCTTCAATTAAATTTTACAAAAAACTCTGGAAGTGCAAGGGTATTTAAATGGAGATTAAAACTTTTTGGATTGTTGAACATCCACCAAAGGAATGCCTATATAAGTACTCAGAGCTCAATCGGGAGCCTTGAAAATGCACCTGGGGGAACTGTTGGAGTTGAGGAGTTGGATGACAGGGTTTTTGACTTTATTGATTTTAATTTTGAATGGTTATTGGTTGGTATTAATCAAGAGTTAAGCACAGAAACATTTAGTTTCATCCCAACTAAGAGTGCTATTGATTTTCAAGGTAACCCAAACTTATTTCAGAATATTTTTGCAAATTTAGTTTGCTCAGGTAATACGCCTTTTGATAGTTATTATTCCACACCATCTGTTAACGAACCACATATGTTTTTGTCTGAAACTGCGTCAAACTTTATTTTTCAGGAAATTTTAGGTAATGAACAAGACCCGTATCCGGGTGGATCCGGCGGTCAAAATCCTAATGGTGGCACCTACCAAGTGTATCCTCCAAACGGAGGAACATTCAGTTTACAAAGCGAGTGGGGGGATAATTTTTTACCAGGCGAGGATGATCCTTATAGCTTGCCAATTCCTCAATATGTCTTAGCCACCCATAACATGCCAATGGGCTCGAGTAACCCTTATTGGGAACTATATTCTGATAGTCAAAATGCACTTGATAGTTGGTCTTCTTATGCAACAAATTTAAATTTTTATTTTTTACCTAATAAATTGAATGCAGAAATTGTATTTAAGTTTAATATAGTTGATGAGTGTGGCAGTAATCGCTATACACACGTGAAATTTATCGTACAAGACATAAACAATTTTGTGTCACCAGAATTTAATGACCACTTCACTGTGTATCCAGTTCCTGCAATTAATGAAATCAACATAGTTAATAAGAATAATGAGAATATCAATTCTCAGGTTGAGTTATACGACATTTATGGTCAAAAAATTAAAGAAACTTTTTTTAATGATAGTTATAGTTTGAAAATAAACACATCATCTTTCCAAAATAGGATTTATTTTATCAAAAATTTTAATAAGGAATATGAACTTGTAAAACAAATTTTTATTCAACGTTAATTAGACTTTAAACTATTTTTAATACTATAAAACTATGAGCGAAAAAGAAATCAAGAATCTCGAACAAATTTTCGAAGCCAAAATAGCGCGTGACGAAAAAATCGAACCCAAAGATTGGATGCCAGAAAAGTACCGGCAAACACACATCAGGCAAATCTCACAGCACGCCCATTCTGAAATTGTAGGTATGCTCCCTGAAGGCAACTGGATTTCCCGTGCACCTTCCTTACGCAGAAAAGTGGCATTGCTCGCCAAAGTACAGGATGAAGCCGGTCACGGTTTGTACTTGTACAGCGCCTGTGAAACTTTAGGTATTTCAAGAGACGAACTCTATGAGCAACTGCACACAGGAAAAGCAAAATATTCCAGTATATTCAACTACCCAACGCTAACTTGGGCAGATATGGGAGCCATTGGCTGGTTGGTTGACGGTGCCGCCATTATCAATCAGGTACCCTTGTGTAATACTTCTTTTGGTCCTTACGCCCGTGCGATGGTACGTGTGTGCAAGGAAGAAAGTTTCCATCAACGTCAGGGATATGAAATTATGCTAACACTCTGTAACGGAACACCAGAGCAAAAAGCCATGGCACAAGACGCCCTAAACCGCTGGTGGTGGCCGTCATTGATGATGCTGGGACCTACTGACGACGAATCTGTGCACACAGCACAATCCATGAAATGGAAGCTAAAGCGAAAAACAAACGACGAACTCCGTCAGCAATTCGTTGACCAGACCGTACCACAAGCAGATATTTTAGGAATCACCATCCCTGATCCCGATTTAAAATGGAACGATGAAACTGGTCATTATGATTTTGGACCAATCGACTGGGATGAGTTCTGGCAAGTGGTAAAAGGCCATGGCCCCTGCAACAAAGAACGTATTGCAGCCCGAGTCAACGCATGGAACAATGGAGAATGGGTGCGTGATGCTGCGATGGCTTACGCGGAGAAGCAGGAGGCAAAGAAGGTTGAAAAAGCATCTTAGTAATTAGTAGTGAGTATTGAGTAATGAGATAGAATTAAGATTAAAGTGATTTAATTTTATTTAAAACAGTTTGATATGCATATTTTAGAAGATTTGAAAGTATGGAATAAGGCAATAAATATTGCTGAAGAGACTTATAAACTTTCTGCTTCGTTTCCTGTGGCAGAAAAATATGGTTTGACAAGTCAAATTAGGAGAAGTGCTGTTTCTGTTCCGTCAAATATTGCAGAAGGAGCCGGCAGGAACAATCCTGCTGAATTTAAAAACTTTTTGGGTATTGCTAATGGTTCATCATATGAACTCTATACTCAGTTAATACTCGCTTACAGACTAAATTTAGTTTCAGAAGACTTAGTTCAACCAATACTTAAAGAAGTTATTGAAGTTCAAAAAATGAACTTTGCATTATTAAAACATTTAAATATTAACAAATAGGATTGATATTGTGTTTTTTAACTCAATACTCAATACTCAATACTTAATACTATGACAGAAAAGAAAAACTGGCCCCTCTGGGAAATCTTCGTAAGAAGTAAAAACGGATTGGAACACCGTCACTTCGGTAGTCTGCATGCCGCCGATGCCGAAATGGCACTTGAAAACGCCCGTGATGTTTATACACGGCGCAGTGAAGGCGTAAGCATTTGGGTCGTGGAGTCTAAAAACATCACAGCCTCCAACCCCGAAGAAAACGGCGAATTCTTTGAGCCCGCCGCAGATAAGGTGTACCGCCATCCCACCTTTTATGAGTTGCCTGATGAGTTGAAACATATGTAGTCCCCAAATTCCCGCGAAGGCGGGAAATCGAAGATTCAGCGTAGCTAATCTCGTCAATCAAAACACGAGACTTTTTAAGTTAAATCAAAACATTCATGAACGAAAGGTTTGATAATAATAACAAGAAGACTCCCGCCTTTGCGGGAGTGTGGTTCGTTTATATGATGACAAACAAACCAAACGGAGTCCTCTATGTTGGCGTAACAGATCACATTGAATCAAGAGTACAAGAACATAAAAACAAGCTTTATAAAAACTCATTTACTGCAAAGTTTAACTGTGAC
>NZ_CAXBAN010000262.1:0-3901 GCF_963973675.1 uncultured Planktosalinus sp.
CAAAAAGAGGTTCGATTACATCAGTACAGGCGGTTTATGTTCCTGCGGATGACTTAACCGACCCCGCTCCTGCAACAACCTTTGCCCACTTAGATGCAACCACGGTACTTTCTCGTAAAATTGCTGAGTTGGGTATCTATCCTGCAGTGGACCCTCTAGATTCCACCTCAAGGATTTTAACAAAAGAAATCCTTGGAGCAGATCACTACAACTGTGCATCTCGAGTAAAGGAATTACTTCAGCGCTATAAAGAATTACAAGATATTATCGCGATTTTAGGTATGGAAGAACTTTCTGAAGAAGACAAACTTGCGGTAAACCGTGCACGTCGTGTTCAGCGTTTCCTTTCACAGCCTTTCCACGTGGCAGAGCAGTTTACCGGTATACCCGGAGTGCTTGTAGATATTAAAGAAACCATCAAAGGATTCAACATGATCATGGACGGTGAGTTAGATCACCTTCCTGAAGCGGCGTTCAATTTGAAAGGTTCAATTGAAGAAGCAATTGAAGCCGGAGAAAAAATGCTTGCTGAAGCATAAAAATTCAATGCTCAAGGTTCAATTTTGAACCTTGAGCTTTAAACTTTGAACTTTTGAATTATGAAATTAGAAATTATATCACCAGAAGCCGTTTTATTGCAAGCTGAGGTAAAATCAGTTGCCGTACCCGGTGTAAATGGTGAATTTCAAATGCTGGATAACCACGCACCTATCGTGTCTATTTTACAGGAAGGACTAATAAAAATTGATGGAAATATCACAATTGACGAGGGCGTTAAAAATAAGTTTTCTAAAAGTAAAGAAGGAAGGTGGGTTTTGCATATCAACAGTGGAACCCTTGAAATGAATAACAATAAAGTAATCATTTTGGCTGATTAGTCTGAAAGATTTTTTTTAAATCCGATAATTAAACTAATTATCGGATTTTTTATTTATATATGTTACCAAGTTGTTAAACATTTTATCTATAGTGATTCCACAGTTTTAAAACTTCTTAAAATCTACTATATTTGTAGTTGACACTTGAATCAACATATGCTAACAGCCATCCTTACAGGTTTTATTTTTTCACTTTTTTTGGTCGTAGCCGGAAAATTTATGAAGAGAAAGGCTGCTATACTTTCCGCCCTGATACCACTGGGGCTATTTATCTATTTCTTACAGTTTACTAAACAAATTTCATCAGGTGAAATCATCAACAAAACCTACGAATGGGTACCGTCACTAGGTGTAAATCTCGGTTTCACCCTAGATGGTCTTTCGTTGATTTTTGCATTGATGATTACCGGAATTGGGTTTCTGGTGTTTGCATACACAGCTGCCTATCTTAAAGGCCACGAATACCTCGACAGGTTTTATGGATATTTGGGCATTTTTATGGCTGCGATGCTGGGGGTTGTTCTTTCTGATAACATTATTTCTCTATTTGTCTTTTGGGAGCTAACGAGTATCAGTTCATTTTTTCTTATCGGTTTTAATAACAAAGAAGAAGCCTCAAGAAAGTCCGCCATTCTTGCGCTTTCAATTACCGGCATAGGAGGTTTATTATTGCTGGCTGCAGTTCTTATAGCAGGAAATGTTACAGGAACATACAGTATTTCTGAAATGCTTTTATCAAAAGAATTGCTTGCCGATAGTAATCATTATGTCATCATCGTATTACTAATTTTTGGAGCGGCATTTACCAAATCTGCTCAATTTCCTTTCCATTTTTGGTTACCCGGTGCCATGAAGGCACCCACACCTGTTTCAACTTACCTTCACTCTGCAACCATGGTTAAAGCTGGTGTCTATTTATTAATGCGCTTTACACCTGCTTTGGGAAACACTGAACTTTGGAATACAACCCTCATCACAGTAGGCGCAATAACGATGGTTTATGCTGCAATTCATACACTTTTCAGAACAGATTTAAAAGGGATTTTAGCCTATTCTACGATTGCCGCTTTAGGTATACTCGTCTTTCTGATTGGACTCGGAACCCAAGAAGCATTGATAGCTGCCAGTGTTTTTATTTTAGTACACGCATTATACAAAGCCACTCTTTTCCTGGTTACTGGAATCATTGACCATGAAACAGGCACAAGAGATGTTACCCGCTTATCTGGTTTACGAAAAGTATTGCTGCCAGTTGCTATAGCAGGAGTCTTAGCCGCCATCTCCAATGCAGGTATTCCACCCAGCTTTGGTTTTATAGGAAAAGACCTGATTTATGAAGCTACCCTTCACTTTGGAAACTCAGGAGCTTTATTAACAATTTTAGCTATTGTAACAAACATACTTTTGTTGTATGCAGGGTTTTTAGCGGGAATAAAGCCCTTTTCAGGGAAATTACCTCAAGCATTTGAAAAAGTACACATGCCCAATTTTTTAATGTGGATTCCACCTTTGATTTTAGCGGTTTTGGGTATTGCAATTGGCATATTTCCTTCCATGATTCAAGATTCATTAATTCAGCCTGCAGTAACTGCTATGGGGCAAAATGGAAGTGAAGTGCACATAAAACTTTGGCACGGATTTAATTTAATTTTAGGTTTAAGTACCATAACCATCGGTGTCGGATTACTGATCTATTTCTTGTTCAAACCCTCTTTAAAATTAGAAAAAGGAATCGCCAAATTCGATAAAATTGCACCTAAATCTATAGTTGAATCTATTGGTTTTGGTTTTGATCGGGCATCAAGAATTACTACCGGATTTATTCAAAATGGATATTTAAGATATTATGTTTCAGTAATTATATTATTTCTGGTACTCTTAATAGGATATACCCTTTTACAAAATACCAACTATAAAATTGATTATGATTCCTTTTCAGTGTTAACAATCTATGAAGTGCTAACCTTACTTGTGATGGCCGTTGGAATTTTATATACTGTATTTACAAGGTCAAGACTTGCTGCCGTTGCTGCTATGGGTGTCGTCGGGTTGGCTATTAGTTTAATTTTTGTTTATTACAGTGCGCCGGATCTTGCGATGACACAATTTTCAATTGACACTTTAACTGTTATTTTGTTTGTTTTGGTTCTTTACAAACTACCCAAATACTTAAAGTTATCAGATCGCAGAGCACGCATAAAAGACGGTATTTTATCAATCGTTTTTGGCTCATTGATAACAGTACTGGCACTGGAGGTACTTTCAGAGCCTCAAGGGTCTGAAATAACTGATTATTTTGCAGAAAACGCCTATGTACTAGCAAAAGGTAAAAATGTAGTGAATGTTATTCTAGTAGATTTCAGGGGAATTGATACGTTTATGGAAATAGCCGTTTTAACCATAGCAGCTATAGGAGTTTTCTCATTATTGAAATTGAGGTTAACCAAAAAAAACAGAAAGTAATTTATAAACTATGAAAACAATCATCCTTAAGACAGCATCAAATTATCTTTTGCCGCTCCTGCTTTTGTTTTCAATATTCATATTACTAAGGGGGCATTATTTGCCCGGTGGAGGGTTTGTTGGTGGTCTCATAGCATCAATTGCATTTGTTCTCCACGCATTTGCAAATGGGCTTGAAAATACCAAAAATTTGATATCTATGCACCCTGGTTACTTAATGCCCGTTGGGTTATTAGTTGCATTTCTTGCAGGAGTATCACCCGCGCTAATTTCAAACCAGCCTTTTATGACCGGTTTGTGGTTTCCGGAACCGCTTGCTGTAATTGGAATGATTGGTTCTGCATTATTTTTTGACATTGGAGTATATTTAGTGGTAATAGGGGTTTCATTAACAATAATTTTTACAATAACAGAATCAGCATAGTATGGAGTTTTTATTAGCCATTTTAATCGGACTTTTATATGCCTCAGGCTTATATATGATGCTGAGAAGAAGCTTGGTTAAGCTTATAATTGGCCTAATTTTATTAGGCAATGGCGCCAATTTATTGATTTTTCTT
>NZ_CAXBAN010000263.1:0-3870 GCF_963973675.1 uncultured Planktosalinus sp.
TCCGTTTTGGTTTTTTCTTTTTGCCTGTGCACACTCTTTTATCACCTCCTCAAAAGCGGTATTAAATGTAACTTTAAAACTATTATTTTGAAGTGTCTTTTTCAAGCTTTTGGAAACTTTTAGCTTGTCTAAAAACAATACCATTCTTGGATTGGGACTCCACCATAAAACAGGTTGACCGTTAGAGTACCAAGGAAAGATGCCTGAATTGTATGCGTCCAATAATCGTTCTGTGGTAAGTCGACCTCCCACAGCTAGCAAACCTTCTTCATCTGCCATGGAGGCATCTGGAAAAGGGTTGTTGTCTTGGAGAATTATCATGCCTAAAAAATTAATAAGCCAGCAAGGTAAATAAAGCTACCTGCAACCATCAAAACAACAGTATAGGGGAGAATTTCTTTTGCTTTTAATCGTGTAATTGCAAGCAGTGGCAGTGCCCAGAACGGTTGAAGCATATTGGTTATTTGGTCACCATAGGATAGAGCCATAACTATTTTTGGTAAAGGCACACCCATTTGTATGGCAGCATCAATAATTATTGGTCCTTGCAAAGCCCATTGTCCGCCACCACTTGGAACAAAGATATTGACCAAGCCTGCACTGAAAAAAGTAAAAATAGGTAAAGTGGTTTCATTGGAAATACTAATAAAAAAGTTGCTGATCATTGTGACCATCCCGGCGTCTTTCATAATACCCATAATCCCAAAATACAGAGGAAACTGAATTAAAATGCCTGAAGCACCCGAAATAGCTTCTCCTAAAGCTTTTGCATAACTTTTAAAGCTACCGTGAAGTAATATCCCGAGTCCCAGCATAAAAAAGTTGAGCATATTGGGAGTGATGATTAGGGATTTTAGCGCTTCAAAGTATTGAATGATAAATGCCAGCAACAACAAACAACCAAATCCTATAGCAATAGTTTTTGAGTTTTCAATTTTATTTGTTGAGGTGTCTTCTTCGTTAGCATGGTTGATTTGTTGTTTTGGTAAATTAATGGGTTTAGTACCTGATGATTTTGCTAAATAAAACAATACCAGTGGGATAACTATCAGTAACACTGCAAAAATTAATAAATTCCACAAGTTTAAAACTGTTTCACCCGTACTAATAAATGCAGGTAATTGAGCTGTTGTTTCGGGTGAGCTTATTCCTTTCATTAAAGCTGGGATATGACCTTCTTCCGCTACTTTCAGAGGTGCAGAGCCACTGATTCCACCGTGCCAAATCATTAAGCCGACATATCCTGCTGCTCCTACCAAAGGATAATTAATTGAAAACCCTCTTTTCAAAGAGGCTTCAGCTACTTTTCTTGCCATAATGGCCCCAAAAATCAACCCTAGTCCCCAATTAAAAAAGGCAACAAGCATAGTAGATACACTTACCAATACAACGGCACTGGTAGTGGAGTTGACCAAACCGGTAATTCGGTCGGTTAATTTACTGAGCGGTTTGCTTAAAACCAAAATATGACCTAAAACCAAAATAAGCATCATTTGGTAGCCAAATACCAGTAAATCGTTATTCCATATTCCTTTTTCCCAGAATTTTAAAACGGATGTAAAGCGGTTTTCAGAAGTATTAAAATCACCTAAAATCAACGCGAGTATGATTGTCAAAACTGTTAGGAAAACTGCTATGACAAAAGGAGAAGGAATTAATTTCTCAAAAACGTTCTCTAGTGTTTTGGTGAAAGACATACAATAAAAAAAGCGCAGTTTAAATGCGCTTTTGGAATTTTAAGAAAATTTAAAACGGTAAATCGTCGTGGTCTTCTTCATTTAAATCATTGGCAGATTCAAAGGCTTCAGCAGGCGGAACGGGTGGCATGTCAGATGCCTGATTTGCTTGTTCAACATTTTCGATACGCCATCCTTGAATGGAATTGAAGTATTTTGTTTCGCCTTGGGGATTTACCCATTCGCGTCCTCTCAGGTTTATGCTGATTTTTACATTTTGACCCACATTGAAGTTGTTTAATAAGTCAGTTTTGTCCTGAACAAATTCAACCATAATGTGTTGTGGGTATTGTTCTTCAGTGGTTACTACAACTTCTCTCTTTCTAAAACCATTGTTTCCAAAGGTTTGTGTTTCACCAATCATTTTGATTTTTCCTTGTACTTCCATTGTTTAATTTTTTGCGAGCAACACCTTCCAAGCAGAAAGGAGGTCTCCTTGTTGTAAATAGTTTTGTGCTAATTTATGAATTTCAACTGTATCAGCCGAACTTAGTTTTGATTTTAGTTCCTGATTTTCTGAAATAAACTCTGTTAGTTCTTTTGGGGTGGGGAGTTTTTCTATATTACCCAAAATTCCGAGGTCATTTCCGGTCAAAACAGAGCTTGATTTTATGGCTTCCGGTAATTGGTCAATTCCAATTCCAAGTGTTGAAAGTGGCTTAGGTACTTCAAACATTCCTTTATTTGCTCTGGTATACCAATTTCCTCCCATGCGAGCTACGGTGTCAATTTTATACTGGTCGATTGTTTGGTTTTCATCCAAAATAGCTTCATCGACGTGTATTTTCAGTACTTCACAAATCACCAAATTTCCGGCGCCACCTTCTTGGCCTAATTGTATGATATCGTTTACTCTACATTCAAATTGAACCGGGCTTTCAGCAACCCTGGGTGGTTTTATTTTTTCTGAAGGTATTGCAGTTAAACCGGCTTTTATAAACTCATTGACTCCCTTGGGATATTCAGTTGAAGATAGAGACATTTGCTGCACCATGGCATAATTAACGATATTGATAACTACCTCCTTGACTTCCAATACATTTTCATAAGTGTGTTTGGTGGTATTGTCACGACCTCGCCTTGCCGGGGAGAATATTAAAATGGGTGGGTTGGCACTAAATACATTAAAAAAACTAAAAGGTGATAAATTTACATTTCCGTTCTTATCAACAGTACTTGCAAATGCAACAGGCCTGGGGGTTACAGCCCCCAATAAATAGCCGTGTAGTCTTCCGACCGAAAGGTCTTTAGGTTCAAATGAAATCATAACAACAAAGGTAACGAAAGTTAAAAAAATGCCTTTAAAAATTCTTCTTAAATTACAACACAATTATTTAAATGCTTTTCTGTTATCTATATTACAAATATTGCTTCCGGTATGCAAAACGAAAAAAACTACTTTAGGGTTGTCTTTGTGCTTCTTTCCTTAATTACTGTCATTATAATTTCCTGGAATACATTTATTTTTTTTAATGAATTAAAAGAAAATGAACGCACCAAAATGGAAATTTGGGCTGCGGCTCAAGAAATTCTTATTGATACTAAAATTGATGGTACGGTCACACAGCTGGCTTTAGAGATTTTAAAAAGCAATACCACAACCCCAATGATCCTCTACAGCTATGCAGATGATGATTATGAGTTTAACAATTTGCTGGAAGAAAATGTAAAAAACTTCAATCAGATTGAAGCCCTTATTGAAAAGTTTAAAACCCAATATGAGCCTATAGATGTCACTTATGAAGGTGAAGTTTTTAGTACAATTTATTATGGTAACTCAAGTACAATAACAAAATTAAAATACTACCCTTTAGCCATACTTTTAATCATTCTGTTATTTATCGGAGTGGTTTATTTCTTTTTCAGAACCAGAAAAGTTGCAGAGCAAAACCGTCTTTGGGCCGGAATGGCAAAAGAAACAGCACATCAAATCGGCACTCCTCTATCATCCTTGGTGGGTTGGACTGAAATACTAAAATCAGAACATATTAATCCTGAATATGTTACTGAAATGGAAAAAGATATTTTCAGACTGCAGACTATAACTGACCGGTTTTCTAAAGTTGGGTCTATGCCTGTGCTGAATAAGAAAGATGTGGTATCAGAGACCATTAAGTCTTTTGACTATTTGAAA
>NZ_CAXBAN010000264.1:0-3864 GCF_963973675.1 uncultured Planktosalinus sp.
AATTTAGGCTATGATAAAATTCCTGTAGTAATTGAAGGTTATACGAGAGATGAATTTATTAAGCTTTTAAAAACCTTAACTCAAATTAAAGGCAAATTTTTATTGAGTTCATTTCCGTCAGAACTTCTCGATCTCTATACCAAAGAATTTGGATGGTACACCAAACAATTCTCCAAACCACTGACCGCAAGAAAGGGAGTGGCCGGCAAATCAAGAGGAAGTAAGAAAATAGAAGTGTTAACTGCAAATTTCCCATTAGTATAAAACTGAAATATTAATCCGCATCACAATGATGCATAACACAATTAGATATGAAACGAGTAATTAATAAAGCTGTTAACCTCGATTTGGTTGGCGTAAACGGAAATGCCTTTATGATTATGGGGGTTTTTGGAAGACAAGTTAGAAAAGAAGGTTGGTCTCAAGATGAAATTGATACTGTGCTAAAAGAAGCAAAAAGTGGTGATTATAACCATCTTTTGGCTACCATTGAAAATCATTGCGAACCTAAAGACGAAGAGCATGACCACTAAAGAACGGAAACAAATTCTCTACTTTTTAGAAGCCTTTATGGTTAATCTGGAAAGTCATGATGAGAATCAAATCAACCCTGAGTTTTTGAATTTATTCTCAAGAACAGAACTAATGGACATGGTACTGTGGCTCTATAGTAATTACGATAAAAACATGCTTACTGAAAAGACCGATGCCGAGTTATTGGAACTGGTAAATGATGACGCTAATGTACTGGCCTATGTCATTGAACAATGGAAAAATAATATTAGTGCAGTACCAAAATTGACCCAAACCGAAGTCAATGAGTTATTTGAAAAGATGCCAATTAGTGTTCACTACCTCAGAGATAAGCCTGTTGAACAGTGGGATGCTTACGATATCAGCAACTACTATTCACTCCTGTTTAAACATGGAAAGACCAAGCGTGTATTTGCCATATTTACTTCTGATGTAAAAGATGAAGATAAATATGCAGTGACCACCAAACCCTCTTATTTTTTTGATACTCAAGAAGAGGCAGAAGCGGGAATCAACAATATTATAGCCGAAGGAAAATTTACCCGAGGGGATCTTGTGGTACATAGCCTTTGGTTATTAACCTAAAACTAAATATTAATTCTAAAACTAAATATTATGAATGCAACTATTGTAGATGTTTTAATAGAAAACATCAAAACAGACCAAAGCCTTCTGGAAGAAACAGAAGCACAGATTGAAACTGCTAAAGAAAACAAGCGAAGTGTAATGGATCGCCTTAAAGATTATAGACGTGATATTACCGTATTGTTGAAATATGCAGACGATGAACAACGCAAACGAATTGAAGAACTTGGTTTCGATTTTTCCGAGTCAGAGAGAGGCCTTAATCCTGTAGCTTCTGTGGTGATGGATATTGTTATGAAAGCCAAAGACAACCAGCTTACCAATGCTGAATTGTATGAGGCCTATGCAAAAACCTTTAAGAACAAAGACGATGCGTTTAATTATACGGAGTTCAACATAAAATGTCGTTCACTGTTTAATACGCAACGCTTACTTCGTAAGAAAGGTAAAGACCCCAAATCTTCAAGGGATGATATTATCTCTCTAAACGGAAGGGTTAAATCATCTAAATAATCCATTATGAAAGATGATAATTATTTAGACTTGTTTGAAAGTCAGCAAAAGGCAATCGACCATGCTATGTGGCTCAACTTTAAGTACCGCATCGCAGGGATTGTCTTTGGGGTAATCCATGGCCCTGAGGATAATTGGGCTGTGTGCGAGGAAGCAACGGCACAGGAGATGGAAATGGAATTTTTGGATATTGTGCCAAAAGACCATTCGGATTTGTCGTATACCAATATACGACTTATACGGATGGATAGTGAACCACTTCCTCATTGGGAGTCCATCACCGGGATGTTTTCGACAGTAGATGGAGAAATCCTCCGCTACCTGCTCCATGCAAAAATACCGCTTGAGAAGTTCATCCGTTTTGAACTGGCCTCACGTGGATATGACGAGAACCACCGTTGGTGTGGGTTTGAAAAAGCCGGAGAGATCTGGTTGAAATAATTGAATATGTTTAAAACGCTTGTCTGTAGATGGGCGTTTTTTGTTTAAAACGCCTTAATTTAAATATATAAAGTGGTGTAAACAATATAGTTGATTATATTTGGGTGTTGTTCATAATTTAAGACCAACTTCCCAAGGTGGTTGGGGCCCGCAAAAGATTTATCTATGTAGTTATTAAATTCAAAAGTCAGGTTTTCACCAAGAGAAGTATCACCAGCCTTTGTAGTTGCCTGAGAGCTTTCACCACAAAACTTAATCACCTCTTTCTATCCCCCCTTTTTCAAGTGCTGATTTAACATACTCTGGATAAATAGGTATGGAGTCTAAGCCTTCTACAAAACTGCCCCCCGGTTATTTTTGCAATGGCACCACCGGTAAAAGCGCCCATTGCAGATTGGGCTACTGCACCACCTCCGGCAGTAAATGAAGCCACTCTCGAACTTGCAGTACCTATGGCTGCTCCTTGCAAGAAATTGTTAATATATCATCATAATTAGCAATTCAAATAGAAATTTAAATTCTATCTATGAATAAGTTTCTTAAAAAAAGCTTAATTCCATTATCAATTATTACTGTTTCTTGTGAGATTTTAAAAGACTTATTACTTAGTAAAATTCATTTTCAGTAAAAATAATATTCAGCACTTCATCTTTTGTAAAAAGTTGTGTGAAAATAGTGTCTCCCGTGATATTTTTTATAAATAATGGGAATCTATCTATGATAGCTACATTCCATAAAAAATAATAACCTTCAAATTCAATTAAATCCCATTCAAAGCTTGAGCCATTAGATAAATCATAACCACTTTTTTCATCAATAAATTTAATGAGAGTTTTATTGCGTTTTGTATTTACCATAAATTCTTTTCCAATAAAATAGTCTTTATTTATTAAAACAGCGTTGGTGGTTTTTTCTTTTAACTCTTTAAATTGATATTTAATATTACCACTATAAAGTTTTAGTGAATCCTTAAAATATTCAAGACTTAATTTATCTATTTCGGTTTCAAATTTATTGTGCTTCAATTTGCCAAGGTAATTAGGTTTAAATTGTGGTGAGTCAAAATGTAAATAAAAAAGCGAGTCATTTTTTAAATGAAGGATAAATAAAGAAGTTTCTTGAGAACTATCACCAGTCACAGAAATATTATAGTTTGAAATGAATACTTGCTCTTTAGGCTTAGAACAAGATTGAAGTATAAATACTAGAAGTAAAACCTTAAAAATAATATGTTTCATTTGTTCTTTTTTTATTTTTTAAATTAACCAGAAAGAATATCCACCTATGAGTATCAAATGGTATATAAGGCAAATTAATGGAAAAATAAATGAATTAATCATACCCCCAAACATAACGATACAAATCTCTATACTGTGTTTGATTGGGTATTGACATTCTTAAAACTACCCCTGAACCTTTAAACTCTACCATATTTTTTACTTTTAGGTTTGAATAACTATCTTTTGTTCCTTGAAAAATAATTTTATTTACATAGTTATTTTCTCTTGCTAAAAAGTCGACAAAAAAGGAAATCTCTTTACCATTGCATAAAGTAAAAGTGCCATTTAAATGGTGTTCAGTATTGAAAAATTAAAAAAGAGCATTACTTTTAGGATATTCTCTAAAATTAAAATCAATATTTTCTATCTGAGCAAGGTTTGGATCCCTATAATCATCACCATCGTAAAATCCAAGTTCCAAATTTTTTTCTCTCATCATTTCAACTACAGTTTCAATTTTTCTAATCATTTGACGAGAAGCCATTTTTTGAGCAATAGTATGAAATGTATG
>NZ_CAXBAN010000265.1:0-3861 GCF_963973675.1 uncultured Planktosalinus sp.
AGAAAAAGGAGACGTTCTATACGGAATTGATGTATTTATTCATCCCGAATTTAGAGGCATGCGTCTAGGAAGAAGACTTTATGAGGCTAGAAAGGAATTGTGTGAACAGCTAAACTTAAGAGCTATAATTTTTGGTGGAAGAATCCCAAATTACAATAAGTATGCCAATGAATTAACTCCTAAACAATACATTGAAAAGGTAAGGCGAAAAGAAATTGAAGACCCGGTACTATTGTTTCAGTTGGCCAATGATTTTCACGTAAGGAAAGTACTTAAAGGCTACCTCGATGGAGACACAGAGTCAATGGAATATGCAGTTTTGATGGAGTGGATTAACATTTATCATACAAAGTCAACTAAAATACTTGACTCAGAAACCAAAGTTGTTAGGCTGGGGCTGGTACAGTGGCAAATGAGGTTGTTTAAAGATTTTGATTCGGTAGTCAATCAAATTGAGTTTTTTGTGGATGCAATTTCAGACTATCAAAGTGATTTTGTCTTATTTCCGGAGTTTTTCAATGCACCGTTAATGGCAGAATTCAACCATATGAAAGAAGCAGAAGCAATTAGAATGTTATCAGATTATACAGAACCTTTATTGGAAAAATTTAGAGAATTTGCTATTTCATACAACATTAATATTATAACGGGTAGTATGCCTATGAAAGATGAAGACCACTTGTACAATGTTGGATTTGTTTGTCGCAGAGATGGTAGTTATGAGCGGTATGAAAAATTGCATATTACACCTGCAGAAGAGTCAGCTTGGGGGATAAAAGGTGGAAATAAAATAAACACCATCGATACTGATTGTGGGAAAATTGGTGTGCTGATATGTTATGATGTAGAGTTCCCTGAAATTCCCAGATTATTGGCAGAGGAAGGAATGAAAATACTTTTTGTTCCCTTTATGACAGACACTCAAAACGGATACGAGCGTGTTCGCAATTGTGCAAAAGCTAGAGCCATAGAAAATGAATGTTATGTTGCAATAGCAGGAAATGTGGGTAATCTTCCTAAAGTAAACAATATGGATATTCAATATGCTCAAAGCGCTGTATTTACTCCTTCAGATTTTGCTTTTCCGGTAAACGGAATTAAAGCAGAAGCTACTCCTAATACTGAAAGTACATTGATTGCTGATGTAGATATGGATTTGCTTAAAGAGCTTCATAATTTTGGTAGTGTCAGAAACCTGAAGGATAGAAGAACAGATTTGTATACACTTCGCAAGAAAAAAAGTGCTAAATAAATTGTTTCAGAAAAATTTTTTCACCCATTTCAATTTATTTTTGTAAGGAGCATAACGAAGAGGAAAATCAATCCAGGTTGCTCTTTTAGTAATTGATTTTTTATGTGAAAAAGTTTCAAATGAATGTTGTCCATGATAGGCTCCAGTTCCACTATTTCCAACCCCTCCAAAAGGCAACTTCTCATTGATAAAATGTACTAAAGTGTCGTTGACAGTTCCACCTCCAAAACTAAACTTGGTGATGATTTTTTCAGCAAACGCTTTTCTTTGTGTAAATACATAGAGCGAAAGTGGGTTTGGAAATTTCTTCAATATTGTATCAATGTCTTGCTCTGTTTGATAAACTAAAACAGGCAAAATAGGGCCAAATATTTCTTCCTGCATTACATCACTTTGTAAAGAAGGGTTTAAAATAATTGTTGGTGCAATAAAAAGGTCAGCTTCATCATATGTTCCACCGGCAATCACCTTTTCTTTTTCAATTAAAGCAATAAGACGTTTAAAATGATTTAGGTTAATGATTCTGGCAAAATCTTTTGATTTTACAGGGTTGGCCCCGTAGAATTTTATTATTTCATCTTTTAAGGCAGTCAAAAATTCATTTTTCACATTTTCGTGAATGAGAACATAATCAGGAGCGATACAGGTTTGACCGGCGTTGATAAATTTACCAAAAATAATGCGTTTTGCAGCTTGCTTAATTTTTGCAGAATCATCAATAATAGTAGGGTTTTTTCCACCAAGTTCAAGTGTTGAAGGTGTAAGGTGCTCTGCTATTGCACGAGCCACGATTCGTCCTACCGTGACACTTCCTGTAAAAAACACATAATCCCATTTATGATAAAGTAACTCTTTTGAAATTTCAACACCTCCCTGAAAAACCTTCACATAGTTTTCATTAAATACACTCAAAAACAACTCCTCTAAAATTGCAGCGGTGTGAGGTGCGTGTTCGCTTGGTTTTATAACAACTGTATTTCCAGCGGCAATTGCACCAATTAAAGGAGCCAAGACTAATTGAAATGGGTAATTCCAGGGGGATATAATAAGAACAGTACCGTAGGGTTCTTTATAAATATAATCTTTAGAGGGAAAATTTATTAAAGAGGATGTTACTTTTTCTGGTTTTGCCCATTGATCAATATTTTTAATAGTAAGTTTGAGTTCTTTAATAACAATCAGGGTTTCTGTTACAGCACTTTCAAACTTTGGTTTTTTAAAATCTTTATATAGGGCATCACATATTTTGTGTTCTTTCTTTTGAATTAAATGCAGGAGTTTTTTAAGCTTTTGCTTTCTAAAAGAAACATTTTTAGTTTTCCCAGTTAAGAAAAACTGATGATGATGTTTTAAAATTTCAGGAATAGTCTGCATTTAATACTAATAGTAAGTTAACCTAAGCATTGCTAAAGTACACAATTTAATGATTAATTAGTTTTTAATTTATAAATAGCATTTTCAATTTTTTAATCTCCAATAACGAAACTTTAAAAATGTTTAAAGTAAAATTTAAAAGGAAAATGAAAGCCAGTTTATTTATTTTAATATGTATTTTTGGGTAAATACAAATACAAACCAAATTAAATTTCCATGAAAAAACCATCAAAATGTATAACAGTCGATGAAGCTCGTAAATTACAAGACAACTGGGTTGATACTAGAGCAAAACTTATTGATAGTAACTTAGGAAAGCTTGATTCCAGAGAATTTTATTATACTATCGAAGAGCTTGAGGAGTACCTTGCCTATGTTAAAGAAGAATCTAAAAAACAAGGAATTAACAATCCTGGAGTTCGTATTTATTTTGGAGCATATAATAATTCAAAATCTGATTATGCTACGATTTTTATTGCACCAACTGAAGGAGAATCAGAAAGTCCTGATAATAATTATACGATAGCTCCTTTTAATTTTGGGCAAACAGGTTTTCCTCCTAAAAATTATTAACCAATTGTATATTTGCTATGTGGAACTCCCTATTGATTGTAAATCTTTTTGAAATAATAGCCTCTTTTGTAGGACTCTATTATTTAAAAAAAGGGAATCCAACAAAATGGGAGCGCTATTTTGTTTATTATATATGGACTTTAACAATCATTGAAATCATTGGGTTGTATCCATCCATTGCGTATTTTTCTGATTACAAGTATTTTTCATTTGTAGAAGGAACAAAATTTAGTTCAAACCATTGGTTATATAATATTACTACCCTGATTTATTTTTGCTTTTTGATTCTTTATTTTAGAGCTTTAATTGAAATAAAATTTTGGCGTAAATTTTTAAAAGTTGCACTCTATCCATTTGTGATCATTTCTTTTTTGGATTTTTTTATAAATGACACCTTTTTTACTGAAAATTCTAAGTTCATATTTTTTACAGGGGTTCTTCTATTAGTAATTAGTATTTTAGTTTATTATTTTGAACTGTTGAAAACTGATAAAATATTTAGCCTTAAATATAATTTGTCTTTTTACTTTTCAATAGGGCTGCTATTATTTTATGTAAGTATTGCACCATTATTATTACTTTCAAATTATTATGTATCTGCTAATGAAGATTTTGTTGAAGCAAGAGAACTTATAGTTATATATGGTAACATTTTTTTATAT
>NZ_CAXBAN010000266.1:0-3855 GCF_963973675.1 uncultured Planktosalinus sp.
AAATCTGAACCAATTCTATTGGGGTCTTCTTTTCCAAAATCTTTTCGGCTTAGTGTTATGTTTTCATATCTTACTCCTGGTGTCAATGTAAGACCGTTGAATACAATTTTATAAAGAACGTGGGCTGCAATAGCATCAGCACTGGTAATTCTGTTTGCATCGCTTCCTTTTTGAGCAACAGTGGTTCGAATCATTTCGCCATTTTGTATGGCAAATTTATCTTTCCATTGAAAGCGGTCTTCTGAGTCTTCATGGTAGCGTACACCAATTTCAAGGTTTTGATAAAAGCGGTTTCCAAAATTGATGTTAGCAACTGTTTGTATTCCTTTGGAGTCATAACTTCGGTTGTTTGCTTTTACTCCAAAAACATCATCAGCTGTATTGGTATTTCCTAAAAGTGCTTGATATTCATTAATAAAAGTATTGGGGTCTGCCAAGATAGCGCCTATTCCGATAGTTTCACCAAGGTTAACATCATTAAGTTTATACCAGTTTCGGCTGAACTGATTGTTGTAGGCTGTTGTTCTTAAGGTCACATTTTGAAAAGGTTTGATGAGGTGGTCCAGCTGAAACTGCCAGTGTTCTGTGTTCATCTGATCTTCAGCTGATGCAACATAACGCCTAAACGGATTTTCATCAAAATCTTCCTGGGTTAAACCCAAATAAGTCTCATTTGAAGATTCTTCAGCATATTGAATTTTAAAGGTCAGCGATTGAAAAACTTTCGCATCATGATTTGTGTTCAGACGAAACTTACCCAGGTAGTCACTTTTATCAAACCCGGTATTACCTCCATAGTCCAGAGACTTAAAACCATCAGAATTGTAATTGTAATATTGAGTTACAAAACCAAAATTTGTTCCAGAATCTCCCAGTGTAGCTTCAGTAGTTCTACTGTTATAGTTTCCATAAGAAAACCGAACATCTCCAGAAAAGTCTTTAGGGATTGACTTGGAAACCATATTGATAGCTCCTCCTGTTGTAAAGGGTCCATATTGAACCTGGCTACTTCCTTTTAAAACTTCGATGGCTTCTATGCGGCCCATTGTTGGGAAATAATAGGCAGCAGGTGCGCTGTAAGGAGCAGGTGCAATAAGAACACCATCTTCCATCAGGGTGATTTTAGAACTTCTCTCAGGAGAGGTACCTCTTAAACTGATGTTGGGTCGCAATCCAAAACCATCTTCTTCAAAAACATTCACTCCGGGAACGGCCCTTAGAATTTTATTGGCATCAGTATAACCAAATTGCTGAAGGTCTTGAGGGGATAAATAATAAGCAGAACCGGTTCTGTTTTTAACTTCAAATTTACTTCCTAAAATATTACTGGAGAGCACGATCTCTTTTAGGAGTTCGGTTTTATTGGCTTCTTTTATACTGTCATTTTTCTGTTCATTTTGAGACACTCCGGCCAAAGGAATGAAAAGAACACCTGTAAAAGCAAGTAGTTTGCGCATTTCTTTTATTTAGACTTGTTATAAATAGTTTAAAATTTCTGGCGCAAAAGTAATTCCCAGTTTTGTATCGAGCAAGTTTATTTAGATTAAATTTAAATAGAAAGCATGTTAAAATATGTAAGCGATTCTAAATGAATTAATTTCAAAATAAAAAAAGCTGTCAAATTCTGACAGCTTTTTAAAAAACAGGATTAAAAGCTATTTTATTCCAGCGTGAAATGATTGTTAGTGTCATCAATATCTGCCGTAATTTTATCTGGATCAATGGTAACTTCTTTTAATTTCTTGTCTGTTTTTAGAAGGTAAATCCATCTGTTGGACCGTTGCCAAACTTCCACGGGCAATTCTTTAATTTCCTTTTGTCCATCCTCATAGGTAACTTCAAATTTCAGTGGCATTGGGAATCCGTTATTTTTAAAGGTTAGTAAGAAATCACTTCCAACTTTATCTACTGCTTCAATGGCTAAGTCAATATTATCATTACTATAAAACCAGTGTTTCCAGAACCAGTTTAAATCTTCACCGGCAACATTTTCCATATGATTAAAAAAATCATTGGGTTGGGGGTGTTTGTAAGCCCAGGCATTAATATAAGATTTGAAAGCGTTGTCAAATCGTTCATGACCCAATATGTATTCCCGAAGCATTAAAAGACCATAAGCTGGCTTATAATAAGCTGTCATTCCTAAATTTCTACTTTGTGTAATGTCAGGGTGTGTTGCAATGGGCTCTCTGTTAGGGTTTTTGTTGTATTCTATAATTCCATCTCTACCTAATCTAGTATTGTACTCTCCGTTATTAAAGGCTTTAGTACTGTAATAGTTGATGAAAGTATTAAATCCTTCATCCATCCAAACATGTTTTTTCTCGTTGGAACCAACAATCATTGGGAACCACATATGACCAAATTCGTGATCTGTTACGCCCCATAATCTGGAACCTTTTCGGTCAAAACCACAGAAGGATATTCCGGGATATTCCATTCCTCCTACGTTTGAAGCAACATTGACAGCAGCAGGGTAGGGGTATGGAAACCATTGTTCTGAATAGTATTCAATCGAGGCTTTTGTATATTCTGTTGAGCGTTCCCAGGCATTATCACCATTACTTTCGATTGGATAAGCCGATTGTGCAATGGCTTTTTTTCCTTCGGGAAGATTTATGCGGGCTGCATCCCAAATAAAAGCTTTTGATGAGGCAAAAGCAATATCACGGGTATTTTCCATAACAAAGTGCCAGGTTAATTTTCCGTTTTGTTTTGGCCTAGTAATTTGAGTTTTTCCAACCTCATCAGGTTTAATAAGGTGAATTGTTTGATCACTTTTTTCAGCTTGACGCATTCTTTTTTGTAATTCTGCCGGAAGTACTTCTTTTTCGTTTTGTAAAGCACCTGAAGCGACGACTATATGATCATAGGGAACTGTAATTTTAAAATCAAAATCGCCATAACCAAGATAAAATTCTCCTGCCCCCAGATAGGGTTCTGTATTCCAACCCAATACATCATCAAAAACAGCCACTCTTGGATACCATTGTGCCATGGAGTAAATGGTTCCATTCTTCACATCCAAACGTCCCATTCTGTCCAGACCTTTCCCGGGTATTTTATAGCTAAAATTCATACTTATGGTTGCTTTGCCTCCATTGGCAGCTATGGGTTCATCAAAAAATACCTGCATACGGGTATCTGTAATCAGATAGCGTTTGCTGGTGTTTGTTCCGGTTTTGGCAACAACATTACTGATTTTGTAACCTCCATCAAGGTCTCCGTCAAAACGATATCCCTGAATAGGAGTAGTTAATGCTCCTCTGGAGTCATCTTTGTAACGGTTTTGTTCCAGGTGTATCCATACAAAGGACAATGGCTCAGGGCTGTTATTATAATAAGTTATTTCTACGGTACCTGAAAGTGTGTTGTTATTTTCATCAAGCTCAACTTCCAGTTTGTAATCAGCTCCATTTTGCCAGTAGTCGGGCCCGGGGTTACCAGAGGCTGTTCTTAGGTTTGTACCTTGGCGGTAGGTAAATTCATCAAATTTTGACTGATTGTTTTGAAACGGGGTTTGAGCTTGAGTGCTTGTAGCAAAACAAACTAAAGCGAAAAGAAATTTTTTAAACATGGACACTTTTTATTTTACTTATTTAAAATCCCGCTAAAATACTTATTCAATTCAAACTTCCAAAAACATTAACTTTATAAAAACAGTGATTATATTTTAAAATCTAAAGCAATTTATATAGAAAATTCTTACAATAAATAACATTTAAACGAAAATATAAGTAATAAAACTATATTTATAAATTAAATACTTTATTTTTGTTAAAGAATTATAACAGTAAAAAAAATTTTGGACTACACTTTTATTTTTCTAACCCAAATTAAAAATGAACATAACCA
>NZ_CAXBAN010000267.1:0-3835 GCF_963973675.1 uncultured Planktosalinus sp.
CGGGTATTTTATGCATAAAATACATATTGTCCTGTTCCACAGGGCCTCCATTAAATACGGTAATGTTGGAATTGACATCCGGAATCAGGTCATTGATGGTATACTCAAGAGGCTTGTTTAAAATAAACCCAATAAAACCACTTTCATTTTCTTCTGCTAAAAGCACCACTGACCTGTTAAAAGAAACATCACCTATAATGGTGGGTTCTGCAACAAGTAAACGACCTTTTGATGGTTTTAATGAAGTCATAATGCAATTTATTTTAGAATAAATCTAATTATTTTTTCTAAAATCCGAAATTTTAACGCACAAACTAAAGCCTTTTAAAACAAAAAGCCCTGTTCAAATTCTGAACAGGGCTAAAAATTGTTTTGTAAGGTCAAACTAGTTAACTGATTTTTGAAGATCAGCTCCTGCTTTAAACTTTACTACTTTTTTAGCAGCAATTTTAATAGTTTTTCCTGTTTGAGGGTTTCTACCTTCTCTGGCTGCTCTTTTAGAAACTGACCAAGATCCAAAGCCTACTAGAGAAACTCTGTTTCCTTTTTTAAGAGATTTTTCAACATTTCCTAAAAAAGACTCTAAAGCTTTTTTTGCAGCTGCTTTTGTAATTCCGGCATCAGCTGCCATTCCATCGATTAAATCTGATTTGTTCATAATTTGATTTTTAAATTAAATTGTTGGTTAAACTTAAATTATTTCGCTTTACAAATTTAATCGGTTTATCGATTCATGCAAGTAATAACGGGGTAAATCGGACGTATTGTTAATAACTTGACCACTTTGTTAATAAACTACCGGTTTTTTTATTGTTTTTTCAACACCTCAACGGGGATAAGCCCTTAGCGCATTTTTGAATTTGGATTCAATTTAAAACCATTTAAAAGTGCCTTTACCTCCATTTTCTTTTTGCCGGGCAACTGAATTTCCTCGATGTTTATAAAACCATCCAAGGCGGCTATTTTGATGTCATTTTTAGTAGCAAACAGGTTTCCGGGAGCTTCCTGATGTGATTTATGTTCCCTTGTTGTTTTGTAAATTTTGACCTTCATTTCCTGCGCACCGTTTACCAAATAACACCAGGCAGTAGGAAAGGGGCTCAAACCTCGCACCAGGTTATGAATTTTATCAACGGGACTGTTCCAGTCAATTTTTGTATTTTCATGATGTAGTTTATAGGCGGTTTTTAGTGGTTGATTGACTGTTTGTTTAAAGGTTTTTACTTTGTTTTCTTCAATTAATCCAACCGTTTCGAGCACCAGTTGACTTCCTGCTTTCATTAATAGGTCGTGCAAATCGCCTGCATCATGGGTAGGTTGAATGCGTACTTCCTTTTGGAGAATGATTTCCCCGGTATCAATTTTATCATCAATAAAGAAGGTAGTTACACCTGTTTTTGTTTCGCCGTTTATGATTGCCCAGTTTATTGGAGCCGCTCCCCTGTATTGCGGAAGCAGGGAGGCGTGTAGGTTAAAGGTGCCTCTTTTGGGTAATCGCCAAACTGATTCGGGCAGCATTCTAAAAGCGACTACTATTTGTAAATCGGGTTGTAAGTCATTTAGTTTTTCCAGAAAGTTTTCACTCTTAAGGTTTGCAGGCTGTAATACTCTTAGCTTTTGAGTCTCTGAATATTCCTTTACAGCCGATTGTTTCAGTGACCGACCTCTTCCGGCTGGTTTATCGGGAGCAGTAACTACAGCCACCACATTTTTATTATTCTCTATAAGTGCTTTTAAAGTTGCTACGGCAAAATCGGGTGTGCCATAGAAAATGATTCTTAAATCAGCCATTATTTTAATGTGTATTTATTTGTTGATGTTAAAGTGATTTTTTGAGCCTCTACAAGTTGCTGTAAAACCAACAATGTTTTTGATTCTGCAAAGTTAATTTTTTCACATAACTCTCTTGATGTGAACATGTTTTCTTCCAACAACGCACATAGTGTGTTTGCAATGAGTTTTTTCTCTTTGGAAGAGGGAATACTTTTTTGTTTTGCACACACACTGCAAATTCCACAAGAGGTATCAGAGTGGTCGCCAAAATATCTAAGCAATTGAATGCTTTTGCAAGTGGCCTCATTTTCAATGAAATTAATTACAGCGGCAACCTGGTTCTTTTTGTGCTTGTTTTGTTTATTGACACTTTTTGAAATTCTATTAATCGTTCTGTCATCTTCTCTTGGTTCAATAAAAGTAATGGAGGCGTCAGTAGTAGCGAGGTTTAAGTAAATCACCTCATCTTTTTCAAATTGTTTGAGTTGTTCTATTACTTGTTCTGTTGATTGGCCACATTTATCTGAAATCAATTCAAAGTCAATAGCTGTTGGTTTTTCAAAAATGCCGGTATAGATTCTTAGAATGGTTTTTCCAATGACAGCTGTTTTCATACTTTGTTCCAGATAATAGACTGTTTGTTTTGAAGAAAGTAAAAACTGAACTTCTGTTTTACGCCCAAATTCCAGAGAAAGCTTAATAACCCCCAGCCTGTCAAGAGCTTGAACTGCGTTATAAACCTTTCCGGTATGGAGTTGGTACTGCACACAAAACTTTTCATAATTGAATGTATGAGTTGTGAATGCGCCTTCGCCATAGGCAATGTAAAAATGATTACAGAGCTTTCTGTATACCAATTTTAGAAAATCAACCGTAGGTAAATTACTGATAAATTGCCGGTATACTTGTGATTTATCGGCTTCATTGTAAAGCAAAACAGCTTGAGAATAATTACCATCTCTGCCTACACGTCCGGCTTCCTGAAAAAAACTTTCCAGACTTTCAGGCAGGTCAATATGAAGTACGATATGCAGGTTTGCTTTGTCAATTCCCATTCCAAATGCACTGGTGGCAACGATAACAGGTGTGGTTTCATCAAGCCAGTTTTTAAGTCGCTGATTCTTTTCGTTGGTGTTTAGTCCGCCGTGAAAAAAGCTGCTTTTAATACCTTTTAAGTTTAGCTGTTTTGAAATTTCTTCAGTACTTCTTCTGTTTCGGGTGTAAATGATTGCGGCTTGCTGTTTTTCCAGCAATTGCGAAATGCGGTATAATTTATCTTCTTCTTTCCATACCTGATAGGAGAGGTTTTCCCTAAAAAATGATTTTTGGAAAACAGCAGGTTTTTCAAGTTGTAATTCGTTTATGGTATCTGAAAGCACTTCAGGTGTTGCCGTGGCGGTTAATGCAATGCAGGGAACACCGGGTTTCAGATTTCTAAGCAACTTTACATTTTTATATGCCGGTCTGAAATCATTTCCCCATTGTGAAATACAGTGGGCTTCATCAACAGCAATTAGGTTTACGTTCATTTTTTCAATGCGCTGCTGAACCAGGTCTTGTTGTAAGCGTTCGGGAGAGAGGTATAAAAACTTGTAATTTCCGTAAATACAATTATCAAGTAACCTGTCGAGGTCTGTGTATGAAATACCACCGGTAAGTGCCAAGCTTTTTATACCCATTTTGGTAAGTGCATTTACCTGGTCGTTCATAAGGGCAATGAGGGGGGAAACGACAATACAGATACCCTCATTTACCAGAGCCGGCACCTGAAAGCAAATTGACTTTCCACCTCCGGTAGGCAACAAGGCGACTGTATCCCGATTGGAAAGTACACTCAATATAATGTCTTCCTGCATGGGCCTGAAGCTGGTATGCCCCCAATATCGGCTTAGTATTTCTAAAGGATTTATCAATCTATGATTTAAATGGGTGTTGGCTATTAAATGGTTACACTTTTTTACCTAACTAAATGTACAAAAACTTTCAGCATAGGTTTTAACTGATTTTCAATACGGTTAGTATTTAAATTGACTCACTTTGTCCAAAATAAATGAGATGCGTT
>NZ_CAXBAN010000268.1:0-3802 GCF_963973675.1 uncultured Planktosalinus sp.
CTCCTGTATGCTCAATAGAGGTGATGCCGGCAAGTTTGTTAATTCCCCATCCGTAGCCATAATTGATGTTTTTTCCATTGTTCAGGGTGTAATTTGTGAATGCCAGTTGCTTACTTCTTTCTGAAATAAGTGTGTTGCGATGAATGGCCTTGCTCCATAAAAGCATATCATCAACGGTTGACATGAGGGAGCCGGCAGCATAGGGCAGTGTCATGCTCAAATATTCAGCGTTTTCATAGCTTTCGCCGGAAGGCTGATAGCCACTAGCACGGTTAAGAATTATCCTGCTTTGGCTTCCATAATAAGAGTTTTTCATTCCCAGTTTATCAAAGATGTTTTTCTGAATGTAATCCTCATAGCTCATTCCGGAAACTTCCTCAATGATATATCCCAGTAAAATGTATGCTGAGTTATTGTATGCATAGCGCTCCCCGGGTTCAAAATCCATTGGTAGGTCTTTGAACTTGTTAATGATTTCAATAGGGGTCATGTCTGTGCGTGCCATCTGCCTAAAACTGGGTATATCAGTATAACTTTTTATACCTGAAGTATGATTCAGTAGATGGTGAATAGTAACTTCTTTGCCCTTTGGGTAATCTTCAATGTATTTTGATAAGGGATCTTCAAGACTTAGTTTTCCTTGCTCCATCAACATAAGTATTGCAACAGAGGTAAATTGTTTGGTAATAGAGGCCAGCTCCAGAACATGTTCAGGGTTCATTGGGACATTCAGTTCTAAGTTAGCCATCCCAAAAGCTTTGCGGTAAATGACCTTGTCATCTTGCGCAATTAAAACGGTAGCCCCGGGTGCATTGGCCGGGTAAGCTTCTGTAAAGATGGCATCGATTTGTTTTTCGATGTGTTGCGCTGAAACAAGATTGATGCTTAAGAGCAGCGCGATTAGTACTGTTAGAGATTTGATTTTCATAAAATAGAGTTTTTTGATTGATTGTTTTAATTTGTCTAAAAAAGCGGGCAAGTGTTACACCTTGGTTTCTGGCTCTTGTTTAAAAAATTCAAGAAGATTAACATTTTTAATTATAGGAATATTTCCAAATTTTATAATTTTGAAAATGGAAATAAATCAAGTAAAACAGTTGCAAAAAAATTACCAGAGACACACTGCCGAAGTTTCAAAACAAACAGGATTTCCAAGTGCAGCAACGCATTATACTGAACAATCCATTGATTTGCACGACGAGTTGGTGAACAATCGTGATGCCACTTTTTTTATTCGTATAAAAGGCAATGAATTGGAATATTTCCACATATTTAATAATGATGTGCTTATAGTTGATCGCTCGCTGGCACCCCAAAATAACCGTCTGGCTGTGGTAGTTCAGGAAGGTACTTTTTTTATCAGGAAAATTCAACTTCAAAGACTTGAAAGTGAATATATTTTGTGGGGTATGATTACTTATGTTATTCATAAAGTGTAATGGTAGCCTTGATTGATTGCAATAGTTTTTATGCATCCTGTGAACAGGTTTTTCGACCTGACTTATGGGGAAAACCCGTGGTGGTGCTCAGTAATAATGATGGTTGTGTAATTGCTGCAAATCGTGAGGCTAAAGCGCTCACAGAAATTCCCATGTTTGAACCGGTGTTTAAGATAAAGCAACAGTTAAAAGCTCACAAAGTCACTGTTTTTTCTTCCAATTATGCATTTTATGGTGAAATGTCACAACGGGTTATGAACATCTTGCATCAATTTTCACCACACATTGAAGTCTACAGCATCGATGAGTCGTTTATCGACCTCACCGGAATTATTTCTGCAGAACCCACCGTTTATGCCGCTGAAATAAGAGACCGCATCTTTCGTTATACCGGGCTTCCTGTGGGTGTGGGCATTGCTAAAACCAAAGTACTCGCCAAAGTTGCCAACCGCATTGCCAAAAAGTTTCATAAAGAACTCAATACCGTTTATGTCATTGATACTGAAGAAAAACGCATCAAAGCACTCAAGTGGCTAAAAATAAATGATGTGTGGGGCATTGGCAGGCAGCATGCCAAGCGCCTTCAAAAAATAGGGGTGCATACCGCTTATGATTTTACACAACTAACCCCGGGATGGGTGCGCCGGCATATGACTGTGGTGGGTTTACGTATCTGGGATGAATTGAACGGCCGCCCTCGTCTGGGAATCCAAGAACTCCCCAAACCCAAAAAAGGAATCGGTACAGCTAAATCTTTTGGGAGACCACTTGAAGACCTTAGCCTCATTGAAGAAGCCTGCGCCTATTACATCTCTGAAGTTGCCGAAGTGCTGCGCGCACAAAAATCGTGTGCCAACTATATTAACGTGTTTTTACATACCAATCGCTTTAGTGTAAAGGATGCTCAATATGCCAATAGCATCACCATCACGCTTCCTGTAGCGACAAATGATACGCTGTCACTCATTGCGGCGGCAAAAAAGGCTTTGTATCAAATCTACAAACCCGGTTATCGTTTCAAAAAAGTGGGTGTCAATTTGCTGGGGATTATTCCGCAGGAGTTTGTGCAGGGCAATTTGTTTTATCCTGAAAAGAAGAATGTACAGGCCCTGATGGATGTTTTTGACCAACTTAATTATAAATATGGCAAAGCCAAAGTCTATTCCGCTTTATGCGGAAACCGAAAAAAAGAATGGCAACTCATACAGGAAGAACGGGGCCCGCGCTATACCACCCGATGGGACGAGCTCGCAGTGGTGTATACAAAAAAACAAAGCCCGTGAATGACTTTGTTTCAGAATAAATAGTGAATCTGTTTTTTACTTCGGAAAACCTTCAGAAGCGATAATTTCGTCAATTTGCTTGCTGTGTCTTTCGGCATGACCGGCAATAAACAAAAGATACTGGTAACCGTCAATCTTACCAGCTGGTGCATCAGCCACACGGTTGCGCATGTCTTCAAGCGAATTGTTTTCAATCATCTCAAGAATTTTATTGCGGTTGTTAATTATGGCAAGAAGCCCCTCTTCTGCATTTGTGTAGTTACCTTCCGGCTGAAGGACTTCAGGGGCTTTGAATTTGGTGCTTCTGTCCACAACGCCGTTTACAACATCCTCATCAGAAGCGACAAGAAGTTCCCTGTCTTCAGGATTGGCAGGTTGATCCATCACGGCTTGTACCATACCGGAAAGCATCGTTTCTGTAAGGGCGATATGCTCCAGGCACTGTGCCACAGACCAGCTTTCAGGTGTGGGTTTGTACTGCAGTTGTTCTGTTGATAAGTTTGCGGTTTTAGCTCTCAGGTTATTGATGTTTTCCTGGTAGAAGTTCAATAAATAGGCTTTGTCGTGAGACTCAGTAGAGTCCTGTGCTGTTACTACTGTAAGTTGAAACGAAAACAACAGCAAAGTGAATAAAAATAAGGGAGTTTTTTTCATTTTAGTTAATTTTTAGGAGGTTGATTGTATGACTTTAAAATTAAGAATTTATATTTTTTGAGCAAAAACAAATATGTACCTTTGCACCACTAAAAAACAAAATACTATGGAAGACGGAATTTACGCAAAAATGATCACATCAAAAGGTGAAATCACGATAAATTTAACCTATGAATTAACCCCCGGAACCGTGGGTAATTTTGTGGCTTTAGCCGAAGGAAATATGGAAAATGATGTTAAACCACAAGGCACACCTTATTATGATGGCATTGTTTTTCATCGCGTAATACCAGATTTTATGGTGCAAGGTGGTGACCCCACAGGCACAGGCGCCGGCGGACCCGGTTACCAGTTTGATGATGAGTTTCATCCTGATTTGCGTCACGATGCGCCCGGAGGACTTTCTATGGCCAATGCCGGAAAAGC
>NZ_CAXBAN010000269.1:0-3800 GCF_963973675.1 uncultured Planktosalinus sp.
ATTCGAAGATGAAACACAAAAAAGAAGACCATTCTAAAATGAACCACAAAGGTGGGGGCCATTCGGGTCACAATCCGGGTCACGGTCAAATGGGTCACGACCATCATAAAATGATGATTGCAGACTTTAGAAAACGGTTTTGGGTAACACTCGTGCTTACCATCCCCATATTGTTCTTCTCACCAATGATTCAAGAATTTTTTGGTTATGAATTTTTACTTCCAGGAAATCCATACATCCTTTTTGCACTTTCCACTGTTGTATATTTTTATGGTGGTTGGCCATTTTTAAAAGGGTTTTGGTCTGAAGTCAAAAAAGGTGCACCAGGAATGATGACCTTGATTTCTATGGCAATTTCTGTAGCTTATTTTTATAGTACTGCTACTGTATTTGGCTTAAGAGGTGAAGACTTTTTCTGGGAACTATCAACACTTATAGCCATAATGTTGCTTGGCCATTGGATAGAAATGAAAAGTGTTTTAGGTGCTTCAAAAGCCTTACAGTTATTGGTGAGTATGATGCCTGCAGAAGCGCACAGAGTAAAAGGTGACACCATAGAAGACATCCCTCTCGAAGATTTACTGAAGGATGATGTGATTTTGGTAAAACCAGGTGAAAAAGTTCCAGCTGACGGAATAATAGTAGACGGAACCAGTTACCTAAATGAATCTATGCTCACAGGCGAATCTAAACCTGTAAAAAAAGATGAAGGCGATAAGGTTATTGGTGGTTCGGTAAATGGCAATAGCACCTTAAAAGTAAAAGTTGAACATACTGGAAAAGACAGCTATCTCAACAAGGTTATCAAAATGGTTGAAGAAGCGCAAAAAACTAAATCTAAAATGCAAAACCTTTCAGACAGGGCTGCAAAATGGCTAACCTATATCGCTTTGGCTATTGGTTTTGGAACATTGGCAGTATGGTTGATTTTAGGCTTTCCGTTTGTCTATGCTTTAGAAAGAATGGTTACCGTTATGGTTATTGCTTGTCCACACGCATTAGGGCTTGCTATTCCATTGGTGGTTGCGATTTCTACGGCAGTATCTGCTCAAAATGGATTGCTTATTCGAAATAGAACTGCGTTTGAAGAGTCCAGAAAAATTTCAGCTTTGCTTTTTGATAAAACAGGAACACTAACCAAAGGTGATTTTGGTGTCACTCGAATCGAGTCTGTTAACGAGACTTATTCAACAGAGGAAATTTTAAGACTTTCAAGTGCATTGGAACAAAGTTCTGAACATCCAATAGCTGTTGGGATTATTAAAAAAGTAAAAGAAGATAACATAACCATTCCAAAACCTGAAAACTTTAATGCAATTACAGGTAAGGGTGTAGAGGCAAATGTTGAAGGCAAAGAAGTTAAGGTAGTAAGTCCTGGCTATTTAAGAGATGAAAAAATAGACATCCCAAAAGACGCTTATAGTGATGCCGCTGAAACTGTCGTGTTTGTATTAATTGATGGGAAACTGGCAGGTTACATTGCGCTTGCTGATGAAATAAGACCGGAATCTACCGAGGCAATCAAAATATTTAAAAAGAATAACATTAAAGTTCTAATGGCAACTGGCGATAATGAAAAAACCGCTAAGGCTGTGAGTGAAAAACTTGGATTGGATGGTTACTACGCCGAGGTATTGCCACATCAAAAAGTTGAAATTGTAGAAGAGTTACAGAACAAAGGTGATTTTGTAGCTATGACGGGTGATGGTGTTAATGATGCGCCCGCTCTCGCAAAAGCCGATGTAGGAATTGCAGTAGGCTCAGGTACAGATGTAGCAGCTGAAACTGCCGATATTATTCTGGTCAACAGTAATCCACAGGATATTGCCAATTTAATTCTCTTTGGGAAAGCCACCTACAATAAAATGATTCAGAATTTGATTTGGGCTACAGGATATAATGTCGTGGCTATTCCTTTAGCAGCCGGTGTATTATATTCTTCAGGTTTTGTTTTAGGTCCTGCGGTTGGTGCGGTATTTATGAGCTTAAGTACTATTATAGTAGCTATTAATGCGCAATTATTAAAGCGAAAAATCGGTAAAAAATAAATGGACAAAAAAGAAAAACTCAACAGGATATCTTTAATCCTGTTGAGTTTATTTGTAGTGATGTTGGGTTATGGTATTTTATTGCCAACCCTTCCCTACTATACCGAAAGATTAGCTTTAAAAGACAATCTCGACACCGATTTAATCAACTTCCATATTGGGTTGCTTACCAGTATTTATCCTCTATTTCAATTAATTTTTGTTATCGTTTGGGGAAAGTTATCTGACAGATATGGTCGTAAACCCGTCATTATTATTGGTTTGATTGGCTTTGTAATAATGCAATTGCTAACTGGGCTTGCAACATCACTTACTATGCTATATATCGCTCGGATTTTTGGTGGTGTTTTCACTTCTTCCGTTATTCCTGTCAACAACGCATATTTAAGTGATATTACCTCTGAAAAACGTAGAACGAAGATAATGGCCTGGTCTGGTGTAGCCATTAGTTCAGGGGTTATTTTTGGACCCGTTATCGGTGGCTTTCTTTCGCAATCAGACCTTCATTTTGAGTATGCAATTGGTCAACTACATTTGGGTCGATTTTCCACACCTTTTTTATTCGCTGCATTATTAGGTTCTATTGTTTTAGTCATTGTTGTAAAATGGCTAAAAAATTCTGTTCGCATCCATAAATTTACAACTCAAAAATTCACTTTTCGGTTCTCGTTCAGCCAATATTTCCTTGTCCTATTGGCGCTATCATTTGTCATCCAATTTGTGGTGACTTTGTTTGAAACTGTTTTTTCAATCTACGGTAAAGACGAATTAGGGTTTAACAGCAACCAGGTTGGTATTGGTTTTATGCTGTGTGGTACAATAATGGCTGTTTTGCAGCCTGTATTTGCCAGTTATGGGGAAAAGATTCTATCTACTAAAAAGCAAATTGGCTTTGGGTTATTCATTTCAGGAATTTCATTAATTGCCTTTCCTTTTTTCAAAAATGAATTTGTTGTGTACGGTTTAATTGTGGTGTTTGCTGCTGGTGGTGCTATGGTTACACCTAAT
Organism: uncultured Planktosalinus sp.; assembly: GCF_963973675.1. Lineage (NCBI taxonomy): Bacteria > Pseudomonadati > Bacteroidota > Flavobacteriia > Flavobacteriales > Flavobacteriaceae > Planktosalinus > uncultured Planktosalinus sp. The sequence continues at coordinate 3,057 of NZ_CAXBAN010000269.1, forward strand.
TTGTTGTCTGCGGTATCCTTGTTATCCAAAACAAATACAGGGCGAAATATTTCAATACAAAGTTCAACAAACAGCGTTGGTCAGATTTTAGGTCCCATTTTAGGAACTTGGTTGGTTACCGGTGGTTTTTATTATCCATTTATAATAGCCGGCAGTATTATTTTGGTTACCATCTTTTTTCTTTTTTTTCTCAACAAATAGGACAACCCTGTATTCGTGATGGTAGAATAGCTTTTTTCACTTTATACCTATCGGTGATTTTTCCAAATCAAATAGCTGCATACAGATTTCCATGGCAATGAGCTAATCCGGCCATGGGAAGGAACACCACTAGTTTTTAGTCGAAAACCGATCAATCCGACATTCTAAACAGTCTTTATGGAAGGTAATATAATCGTCATTACTGTTTACCATCAGTAAAAACCAATGGGTTCAAAATCAGTACTGGATTTTGTAAGTTGAGGGAGTCGGGGACGATGAGTTTTCCAAGTCGTTCGGTGTATATCCCATTTTCGTCATACTCTAGATTCATTGCGAAATAGACACGCCCCCCTACCCACTGATATGGGTACTCTTATTGGAAACGCCGGACATAGTATACCACCCTGGCCGGGTTAAAGTGACCATAGCTGGCCGGACGAAAGTGACCCACCCGCGCCGGGCCAAAGTGGACCACCTTTAGATTAGACCTATCTGTAAAAAGTCTAAGTGCTTTTTTTGTTAAAAAGCACCATGGCGAACAAG
>NZ_CAXBAN010000270.1:0-3732 GCF_963973675.1 uncultured Planktosalinus sp.
TTTGGCGTTTTGTGCTTCCGCATAGGCATAATATTGTAAAGGGTTTCTGCTTGGGTCTATTAAAGCCATTTTTCCATCACTTACCAGGGCATAAGAATAATGAGCCAAAGGCTCGTCTTTAAATTGTTTTATCGTCATTTTTATCTAATTTTAGTGCAAAATTAATTACATATTGAATTCCTCACAGTAACTTGAGTTACTTATGATTTCATATTATAATCTATTTAAAAAAGATACAAAAAATTAAACCTATTATGAGTTCACCACACAAAAAAATTATCCATGTAGATAAAAATCATCCTTTACTTATAGAAGAACTGGAAAAACAAGGTTTTCAAAACGATGTAGATTATACTTCCTCAAAAGAAGAAATAGAAACTAAACTAGATTACTATGATGGTATTGTTATTCGAAGTAGGTTTGATATTGATAAAAACTTCCTGGATGCCTCAAAAAACTTAAAATTTATTGCCCGTATTGGTGCTGGTTTGGAAAGTATCGATACAGCTTACGCCGAAAGCAAAAACATTACACTTATTGCTGCCCCAGAAGGCAACCGAAATGCCGTGGGTGAACACGCTTTGGGAATGTTACTTTCACTTTTCAATAACCTCAAACAAGCTGACTTTGAAGTCAAACAAGGCCTTTGGAACCGCGAGCCCAATCGCGGTATTGAACTGGACGGCAAAACCGTTGGCATTATAGGTTATGGCAATATGGGAAAAGCCTTCGCCAAAAAACTACGCGGATTTGAAGTGGAAGTACTTTGTTATGACATTAAAGAAAATGTGGGCGACCAGAATGCCAAACAGGTGGCATTGGATGAGCTTCATGAAAAAGCAGATGTGCTAAGCCTCCACATCCCTTGGACACCGCAAACCAATAAAATGGTCAATGCTGATTTTATTTCAAAGTTCAAAAAGCCGTTTTGGTTACTCAATACAGCTCGTGGAAAATGTGTTGTCACAGCTGATTTGGTGGATGCTTTAAAATCAGGTAAAATTTTGGGAGCCGGACTGGACGTGTTGGAATATGAAAAAAACTCATTTGAATCGCTTTTCTCAAAGAATGACCTTCCAATAGCACTAAAAGAATTATTCAAAATGGACAATGTGTTGTTAAGTCCGCACATTGCAGGCTGGACTGTTGAAAGTAAAGAAAAACTGGCCCGGGTGATTGTAGACAAAATCAATGCTTTGTATGGACTGGAAGAGCAAAAAACAAAACTACTGCCTCAACAGGAATTTGGGGTTTCAGGCCTTGGCGGATTTTTCTTTAAATCCAAAAACCCTGATGCACTTAAACAATGGTATAAAAACCATTTAGGTATGAACACCGATCAATACGGTTGGACCTTTTGGTGGAAAGACAAAGAAGGTAACGATTGTTCGACCCAATGGAGCCCGTTTAAAGAAGATACGACTTATTTTGCGCCAAGCGAAAAACCTTATATGATGAATTTGAGAGTCAAAAATCTAAACAAACTGTTAGAAGAGTTAAAAAAAGAAGGCGTTTCTGTAGTGGGTGAAGTCGAAGAGTTTAGCTATGGCAAATTTGGATGGATTCTCGATCCAGAAGGAAATAAGCTAGAGCTTTGGGAGCCAATTGATAATGCTTTTTTATAAAGAAAAAATATCTTACATTTAAATTTCTAATAACTAAACTTACTTAAGTATGGAAGACAACAACAACTCAGAAAACTTTGAAAAAGAAGCCAAAAACACTGCCAATGAATTTAAAGAAAGCTGGAACCAATCTGTTAATGAAAATAGGGAAAATAAAAAGTTAATCGCAGGAATTTTAGCAATAGTCCTGGGCGGATTTGGAATACATAAATTTATACTAGGCTACAACAAAGAGGGTATTATTCTTTTAGTTGTAACATTGGTATTGGGTATTATAACTTGCGGGGTTGCAGCTTCTGCTGCCTGGATTATTGGTTTAATTGAAGGAATTATCTATCTAACTAAAAGCGATGAAGAGTTTTTTCAGACCTATCAGGCAAATAAAAAGCCCTGGTTTTAATTAACAATTTAAAAAGGCCGAATAAATTTGATTTGGCTTTTTTAATTCAATATTATATCGTAATATTGCGATATATAAATTCATCATAATGAAAACACAACAATTTTTAGAGCTTTTAGCCGGCAATCAGAACAAATCGTTGAAATTTGAATACTCATCCGGCAAATTTGTAGGTACCAACTATCACATCACCGAAGTAAAACACACAACCATTGAAAGTGTAGATTGTGGTGCAGGAACCGATTCATGGAAGGAAACCATCATTCAACTTTGGGAAAGTCCGGATGAAAAAGATAAAAAGGAGTTTATGTCCACTTACAAAGCACTTTCAATCCTAAAAAAAGTGGGGCGAATCAAACCATTTATTTTGGAAGCTGAAGTGAAATTTGAATACAGCAATAAAAACTTCAACACGGCACAATTATTTGTAAATGACTATGAGTTGAACGACAATGAGTTCATTCTTAAACTAGCCATTGAAAAAACCGACTGCAAAGCAAAAGAAGCCTGTGGAATTACTGAAAACAATGAAGTCACACAGGAAGCTTGTTGTGCACCCGGTAGTGGTTGCTGTTAAAAACTGATGTTTTTGATTAAAAATTTTGTAAAACCCGGGGTTCTGATTTGTAAGTTACTCAATCAGTCCTGGGTTTCTTCATTTTGTGAATCAAATTTTGCTTCAAGTTCTGCCTGAAATTCTTCCATCACAGGTTTTACTGTGGTTTCCGGAAGATCTGCAATCCTAATATACATAAGCCCATCTACCGCATTGTTAAATAAAGGATCTACATTGAACGCCACTACTTTGGCGTTTTGTTTTATATATTTTTTAATCAATACAGGCAACCTTAATTCGCCAGGTTCAAGCTCATCTATTATTTTATCAAATTTATTCAAGTCTGCTTCGGTTTCATCAAAAACAAAGTCCTTATCGGCGTCTTTTAGTTTTACTTTAAAATCTTTCTTGGGATGAATAAACTGAGCCACATAAGGGTCGTAATAATTGGATTTCATAAATTCAATCATCAGCGATTTTGAAAATTCTGAAAACCGATCACTGATGGTAACTCCCCCTATGAGGTATTTGTGTTCCGGAAATCGTAAAGTAGTGTGTACTATTCCTTTCCATAGTAGAAACAAGGGCATGGGTTTTTGCTGGTATTCTTTAATGATGAAAGCACGTCCCATTTCAATTGACTGACTCATCATTGTGTGTAATTCAGGTTCAAACCGAAATAAATCGTGCAAATAAAACCCTTCAATTCCAAAATCTTTATAGATTTTTGAGCCTAATCCCATTCGGTAAGCACCGGCTATTTTTTTAGCTTCATTATCCCATAAAAACATATGGTGATAATACGCGTCATACACATCAAGATCTATTGCCTGATTGGTTCCTTCCCCAACCTCCCTAAATGTAATTTCTCTTAAACGACCAATTTCCTGAAGTATGTTAGGTATATGGTCAGGGTGTGATAAAAAGACTTCATAATTTTTACTTGACAGCAATCGCTTATCTAAATCCTGAAGTTTTAAAACCTCTTCTTCCAAAATTTTAGGTTCTACAGGTGTTACGATGCTTTTTGGTGGTTTTGGGAATTTGAGAGTTTTGGGAATGTTGTCCAGCAATTTCTTTTTATTGAATGTGTTGGCAAGCATGTAGGTCTTTTTTCTTAAAAAGGCTGTAAAGTCTTCAAGAGAATCCTG
>NZ_CAXBAN010000271.1:0-3723 GCF_963973675.1 uncultured Planktosalinus sp.
TTAAAAGAAAGCTGATCAGAGATAACAACTACCTTAGAAAATTAATTCATTACATCCATTTTAACCCCATAAAAGCTGGCTTAACTCAAAGTGTTGAAGAATGGAAATACACTTCCTATAACTCCATTATTTCTTCAAATCCATCCAAACTTCTCAGGGAAGAGGTGGTTGGTTATTTTGAAGATGTTAAAAACTTTAAATACTGTCATAAGTACACATCCAATATAACCCTTGAAGGGCTCTAATCCCTTCCATGGTTTGCTTTTGCGTTAAGAGATTACCCCACTTCCGAGTAGTTCCTCATCGTTGTACCAGGCTACAAACTGCCCTTCGGTAATCGCCGACTGGGGGTTTTTAAAGATGATGTAAAGTCCGTTATCTGTTTGGTGGAGAGTTGCCTGATCGAGTGGCTGCCGGTACCTGATTCTTGCCATGACTTCGAGTTGTTCTCCTGCGGTTAGTTTTAGGTCTTCTCGCACCCAATGTATTTCATCCTGTTTTACAAAAAGTCCTTTACGGTATAACCCGGGATGGTTTTTGCCCTGGCCTGTATAGATAATATTTTCTTTCACATCGGTTTCGATGATAAAAAGCGGTTCTTTGGTACCCCCCACGGCAAGCCCTTTGCGTTGTCCTTTGGTAAAGAAATGAGCTCCCTGGTGTTTACCTACTATATTCCCATCCTTAGGTGTATATTCATATTTTTTACTGTAACTGAGGGTATCCTCGTTTTGTTTTGATTGGAGATTATAAACAGGGCTGTTTTCCGGCACTTCAATGATGATTCCTTCTTTGGGTTTGAGTTGTTGCTGTAAAAAGTCGGGCAAGCGCACTTTTCCAATGAAGCAAAGACCTTGAGAGTCTCTTTTTTCGGCTGTAATGAGTCCTTGTTCTTTGGCTATTTGTCGTACTTCCGGTTTGAGCAATTCACCTACCGGAAACAAGGTTTTAGCCAATTGCTCCTGAGACAATTGACAGAGAAAATAGGATTGATCTTTGTTGGGGTCTTTTCCTGCAAGCAAGCGGTGGATGGTTTTTCCGTCCTTTGTCACCTCATCTTTACGGCAGTAATGGCCAGTAGCTACAAAATCTGCTCCCAGGTCGAGGGCGATTTTAAGAAAGACATCAAATTTAATTTCGCGGTTGCAAAGCACATCGGGGTTTGGGGTGCGGCCCATTTCATATTCCCTGAACATATAATCAACGATGCGTTCTTTATACTCCTCACTCAGGTCTACGGTTTGAAAAGGAATGTCTAGTTTATTGGCTACAATCATGGCATCGTTACTGTCTTCCAGCCAGGGGCATTCATCTGAGATGGTGACCGAATCGTCGTGCCAGTTTTTCATAAACAAGCCTATGACCTCATAGCCCTGTTCCTTTAAAAGGTATGCGGCCACGCTTGAGTCTACCCCTCCGCTAAGTCCTACTACTACTCTTTTCATATCCATCACCCGCGTGGGCGGGTGTCTTGTTATTTATTTTTAGAACTGCAAAATTACAAAATAAAAAAAGAGGAAGTATGCGCTTCCTCTTTCTTTAACTCCTTGTTTAGAAAAGGATTATTTTTTCTTTTTTTGTTCTTGTATTTGTTTTTGTTTTTCAGCCTGTTCCATGATTTCAGCCATTTTTCGTTGAAAGCGGTTTTGCTTTTTAGGTTGTTTCTTTTTCTCTTCAATTTTGGCCAGGATTTTATTTTCATCCAGCACAAAATATTTGATCACCAGCATAATACCGATGGTAATCACGTTTGAGATAAAGTAGTATAAAGAAAGTCCGCTAGCAAAGTTGTTAAAGAACACCAACATAATGAGCGGTGACAAATACATGATAAACTTCATATTTGGCATTCCGGGTTGTTGTTGCATTTGCATAGTTTGTCCGGTGGTCATCATCATATAAATAAAGATGGCTATGGATGCCAGTATTGGAAACAAGCTCACGTGGTCTCCGTAAAACGGAATGTAAAACGGCAACTCGGCGATGCTGTCATAACTCGATAAATCGTCTGCCCATAAAAACCCTTTTTGTCTTAAATCAAAGGCCGAGGGGAAAAACATAAAGAGCGCATAGAACACCGGCAGCTGCATCAACGCCGGTATACATCCCGCCATGGGGCTTGCTCCAGCTTTGCTGTACAGTTTCATAGTTTCCTGCTGCTTTTTCATTGCATTGTCTTTGTACTTCTTGGTGATTTCCTCAATCTCGGGGCGCAGTATTTTCATTTTCGCCTGGGAGAGGTACTGTTTGTATTGGACCGGAGACAGGACAATTTTTATCAGAATGGTCATCACAATGATGATGATTCCATAACTGCTAATCCAGGTAGCCAGCCAGGTGAAGAGTGGCATAAAGAGGAATTTGTTGATCCAACCAAAAATTCCCCAACCCAGAGGAATGATTTCATCGAGGTTGCGTTCATAGCTGTCCAGGATTTTAAAGTCGCTGGGGCCATAATACCAGTTCATAGTATATGACAACTCTCCTGCCTTAAATTCCAGTGGAAATTTAGAAGTAAAGTTTTTTGTGTAAAGGCTGTCAATCTCTTCGTCTTCCACCAGGTTTTCTGAAGTGAAGTGTGCTGTTTTAAAGGGGGTGTCTGTCAATAAAACAGAGGTAAAAAAGTGTTGTTTGTATGCTATCCAGGTCACTTCGCGGGCATCATCTTCAGCCAGGCTTCCCTGCCCGAGGTAATCGTCTTTTCCATTTTCATAGTCCCACAGCATTTCAGTATACCTGTTTTCGTAGGAAATACTTTTAGCTTTGCGATGGGCTTTAAGTTGCCAGAACGCTTCTGCAGGAGTTGATGTATTGATGATATTGCCCAATCCTTGCGTTTGAATAGCAAAGTCAAGCATGTACTCACCAGGTTTGATTTCGTAGCGGTATTCCAGGTATTGATTTTCCGATGCTTTGAGTTTCATGGAAAGAATGGTGTTCTCGCCACTTTGCGTCAATGAGGGCTCAAAGAACAGGTCGCGTGTATTCAAGAGCCGGTTTTCTGACTGAAATTGCAGGTTAAAGTCAGCATTGCCGTCTTTAATGAGATAGACCGGTATGGAGTCAAATGTTTTGTGTTTTTTAAGGGTAGCTTCTACAATATAGCCTCCTTTATTGCTGATTTTCAATTCCAGCACATCGTTTTCAAGGGTAGTAAGTTCTTCGGTTGCAGAAGGCAGGGTTGCCGCATATGCAAAGGACCCTAATTGGTTTTTCAGGGATTCCAATCGCAAAGAATCTGAAGCCGGTTCCTGAGTTGTTGTTTCCGGAGCTACAGGTGTTACAGGGTTTTTGGAGGGTGTTGTAGCAGTATCTGCTTCTTTTTCTACCTGTTCTATTTTTGCCCGTTCTTCGAGTTCTTCCTGAGTGGGTGCATTTTGATATAGCATCCAAATAAGGATGAGAGCGATGAGCACAAAACCTATTAACGAATTATAATCAAATTTTTTTTCTTCTATCATGGTTCAATGAGTCTGTTTCCCCTGGAGGTTATTGGCTGTTTTTAGATTTATTATAGTTGGCTGCTGCATTGACAAAGGCCACAAAGAGTGGGTGTGGATTTGCCACGGTGCTTTTGTATTCCGGGTGGTATTGTACCCCCACAAACCACGGATGGTTTTTCAATTCGATGATTTCCACCAGGCCTGTTTCCGGATTGATTCCGGTGGTTTGCAGTCCTGATTTTTCCAATTGTTCTTTGTAGGCATTGTTATATTCATAGCG
>NZ_CAXBAN010000272.1:0-3702 GCF_963973675.1 uncultured Planktosalinus sp.
GAACTGGAGCAATTTTCGATATGGAAGTTATGGAGATTCAAATTCTTATGGGGAAAGATTTCACAAGTATATTATAGACTATGTCTGTAATTGTTACTGAGGGTTAAACTTCATGCCAAAAATTTAAAGACCTTACGGAAACCCGTAAGGTTTTTTTTTGAAGGGGGGATAAGTTTGTTCTTCAATAGGTAAAAAACTAAAAAATGAAAAGGCTTTCTCTCATAATTATTTTCTTGTTCATACTACAATCTTGTTCCTCCCCTCTAGACAAAAAATACAGTAAGACATCACTTTCGGAAGATGCTAAAGAAATTAAAGAAAAGGCAGGGTTGTCTGAGGAAGAACTTCAAATAATGGCAGGTTGGATAGCTAAAGCTGAATTGACAGGAGAATCCTTGGAAGGAAAAACCTATCATGAAATATTAGAAGAAGCCAATGACTACGAAAAACAGCAGGAAAATCTCGCAAAGAAGACAAAACTTGAGGAAGAGGAGAAGCGAAGGAAAATGGGTTCAACTCTAACGGTGGCCCTTTATGACAAAGGTTATGCGAAATATGACTACCAAGATTACCTGACTTATAGTCTAGCATTTGAAAACAATTCCCAAAAAGATATAAGAGCATTTAAAGGGGTGCTGACCATCAACGATTTGTTTGACACAAAAATTACTTCTATCAATTTAACAATTGATGAAACAATTCCTTCGGGAACCGTATACAGAGGTACGTACACAACTGATTATAATCAGTTTAGAGATGAAGATGTTAGATTAAGAAATAAGGATATAGAGGATTTGAAAATTGTTTGGACACCTGAAAAGATATTATTTGAAGATGGAACCTCTCTCGAATGAAGAAAAAACACTTTGAATATATAAGTGTATTTCTAGCTCTGCTGATTTCTTTTTTATTAGGAAGGGAAAGTAAGAGTGTTGGTTATGAAAATAGGTTTCATAATGAAAACACTTATCAGAATATCCCAAAGTTTGATCCAGAAGGTCTGCAATACGTAGATACGGTTCACCTTCTTACAGGTGAGAGCCCTGAAGTTTATGTATGTAATGGTAAATCAAGCAAACGCTATCACTATAAGAAAAACTGTAGAGGTCTTTCAAATTGTAGATCATCCATTTCTAAAGTGAGTTTAGAGGAGGCCAAGAGGAGAGGAAGAACACTTTGTGGATGGGAAGACTAGTAACTTAAAATTAACCAATACTATGAAAAAAACATTATTTCTTCTTGTTCTGATTTCCAGCCTTAATATATATCCGCAAAAGGCAACCGACATTTTAATACCAACCGGGCTGGCCGCTTTGAGCTTTGTTGCTGTGGATGCAAACAAAAAGGAAATAGCTAAAGAAATCAGTCAATTCAGGTCCAAGGAATTTATCATGAACTATATAATTGGACCAGCGAAAGATAGGGAGATTAGGTTCGAAACTGAGAGCCTGGCTTCTGATAATAGTGCTGGACTTATTTCAGTGGCCTTCAATTGTAGTGAGGTCAATGAAAAAGGACTTTTGCTGGCATTTTTTGGTAATAATAGAGATTCAAGTGGATATATCGGCCAAGCTTATGCTTTTAGATACTTACCCTTAGTGGAAGCACAAAACTTGTTACAGCGAATTGATTTGGTCAAGGAAGGTAACAAAGACTATATGGCAGATGAGAATGATGTAAACAACGTGTACATTGAGCATGAAGATATAAAGTTCATTTTATATAGGGAAGGCGGAGATAAAATCCGGGTTTTTTGGAATGGCTTTGAAGTGATTTGGGAACGGACAGCATTTGATAGAACTAAACGCAGATTAAATAGGTGGTTTGAGGATTGATAAACCCATTGTTAACTATTGCTCAAATATTAAATAACCAATAGAAAATGAAATACTTTATCCTCATTAGAAATATTATTCTCACTGGGTTTGTAATTGGTGTTGTATTTGTCATTTCAAAAACAATTGAAGATGATCAAGTAGACGATTCAAAAACCTATCAGGAGCAGAAGATGTCCATTGAGGAGATTGAGAGTGCAAATCCTGTTCAATTTTTAAAAGCTGATGGAGAGTATAATGAAAGTTTTTGGGGTACTGAACTGAAAATAAATGGAAAGATTTCTAATACTGCTAAAGTGGCCAGTTACAAAGATGTTGTTTTAAAAGTTACCTATTATTCCAAAACAAATTCTGTTATTGGAAACAAAGAATACACCGTTTATGAAATTTTTCCTCCGAATAGTATAGTACCCTTTAAGTTGAGCATTAAAAACTATAAAGATGTAAGCTCAATCGGGTGGGAAGTTGTTGAAGCGATTCCTCTTAATCCTTAAATTGAAAAACGTAAGTCATGTTGGATAAACTTTTGCTTAATTACAATGCATATTTTTATAATAAAGTCAAGCCACTTACCAGAAATAAAGTCAACCAAATTTTCACTGAGGTATCAAAAGAGAAACAAGGAAATCGATATTCTTTAAAAGAAGTTTTCAATGTTGCTACTGTTGCGAATGAGAGTTTTCATTATTCGATATGCATTTTCAAATACACTAAAAAGCCAAGTTTTCTAATCGAACCGATTCCAGAAATCTATGAAACCAAATTTTCATTTCTGCTATTAGTTGAGTATTCAGATTACATAATTGTATTTAAAAATAATGTGTCTGGATTAAAATCTCTTAATACACATATTGAACCTATTGATTACAGTATCATATCAAGACTTTTTATAAAAGACGAAACGCTTTTCGAAAAATTCTATGTAAGCAATATGAGTACTGCAGATAATGCTTTAAGGAATAAAAGTTTAGAAGCAAATAATTTGCAGGGAACAATATCAAGAATTGGTGCTCCAAAACAGGTAATTAATAATATGCGTGTTGTTAATGACAGGCAAAGAATATCCTTATCATTAAATACGTCAAGAATTAACAACTTAGGGGATAAAAGAACTTTACAAGATTTTTTTGCTTGGATTGTCATGGTAGCAAAAGCATTGGACAGTTTTGCATGGCACGACACCTATCTTGACAGCTTTGCTCAACCAGTTGATTTTAGTGAGTATAAAGATGTCCTTGAACCAATATGTGTATTAATTAAGTTTGATAAGCTTTTGGATGAAATCGAGAGGGAAGGCATAGAAAGAATTTATCAAATTGATGAAGATGATAAAGAAGTAGGTGGGTTTGAATTAAATGAGTTCATTGAAAATTTCAAATCCACTTTGAATATAACAATCCAAGATGATGGATCATTCGCAATCCAAAATCAAATTGATGGCGACATGAAATTAAGTATTGCTTCCAAATCGATAAGAATAAATTCTCCAAAGTTTAGAAATATTATTATTGATCGTGGAGGAGGGGTTTTGACAAACTTAAATACTTACACAAACAACCGGAATGACTTCATTGTCAACTTTTCTGAGACTAGTTTAATTTATACTTACCGTAAATTATTTAAGGACCATAGGTTATTACAAGACCTTGATGCTTTTCTATCAGTGTTTATGGCTCACCCCCAACTTTCTAGTACAACTAGTGAAAAAGGTGGTTTCCAAAATACTCAGACCGAGTTTGACCAGGAGTCAATTTTCAAGTTCATACAGAAAGAACTTGCAAGAGATTCAATAACACTGTTTTGTGATGATTTATCAAATGAATGGGCAGATATGATAGCTATTAAAAATGATAGTATTGTTTTTTAT
>NZ_CAXBAN010000273.1:0-3700 GCF_963973675.1 uncultured Planktosalinus sp.
GTTGCATCAGTATATTCTTGTTTTGATTATGGCAAAAGAAAAACAGAAAAAAGAAACAATTACTTCAAAAACCTTAAAAAAGATCTTCAGGCAAACTTGCAAAAACGTTTAGCCCTCATTGAAGAACTCAAAGGACTGATTGATGTGGAAGAAAACATCAATACCACCTATAAACATTTCAAAGATATTCAGGAACGATGGCGTGAAGCCGGTCCTATTCCTCGTGACGGCTACAATACCGTGTGGAATAATTACCATCACCACGTAGAAAACTTTTATGATTTTCTCCACCTCAACAGAGAATTCAGAGACCTTGATTTTAAGCACAACCTGGAGCAAAAATTAAAAATCATAAACCGCGCAGAAGAACTTGCTAATGAAAGCAATGTCAACAAGGCATTTAGAGAACTTCAGTTGCTTCATAAAATGTGGAAAGAAGACACAGGCCCTGTTGCTAAAGAATACCGTGACGATGTTTGGGACAGGTTCAGCGCAGCTACAAAGGTTATTCATGATAAACGTGCAGAATATCAGAAAGAAATTGAAAAAGATTTTGAAAAAAACCTTGAACTAAAAACTGAAATCACTAACCAAATCAAAGAACTTTCAGAAAACACAAAAAATAGTCATCAGGAGTGGCAGCAGAGTATTAAAGCATTAGAAAAATTAAGAGAAGAGTTTTTTAATGCCGGGAAAGTACCCTCAAAAAATAATGAAGAAAGCTGGGGTTCTTTTAAAGAAGCAGTAAGAAACTTTAACCGTAAGAAAAATCAATACTATAAAAATCAGAAAAAAGAACAATTTGCAAACCTTTCCAAAAAGCAGGAATTAATCAAAATTGCCGAAGAAAACAAAGACAGTGAAGATTTTGATGTAGTGACTCCTCTTATGAAAAAAATTCAGAATGAGTGGAAGCAAATTGGTCATGTTCCAAGAAAGGACAGTGATAAAATATGGAAACAATTTAAGGCAGCTTGTAATCACTATTTTGATCGTTTTCACGAAAGCAGAAACAAAGCAAGTGAAGAAGAAGTAAAAAATCTTGAAGCTAAAAACACACTATTGGACGAGTTAAAGGCTTTTGACCTTTCTGGTGAACCAAAAAGTGATTTAAAATATATTAAAGACAAAATAAAAAATTGGAAAGATATTGGAAGAGTTCCTTTTCCAAAAAAGAATATTGAAAGTAAGTTTAATAAAACCATTGATGCGCTTTTCAAAAAGCTGGATGTCAGCAAAAAAGAAATTGAACTCATCAAATATGACAACAAGTTGAATAACATTACCTCACACGACGATGAGCGTAAAATCCAAAATGAACGTTTTTTTATAACTAAAAAAATAGATGAAGTAAAACAGGAAATTAATCAACTGGAAAACAACTTAGGTTTTTTTCAACATGTTGATGACTCCAACCCAATGGTAAAAGAAGTTCATAAAAACATTCAAAGACACAAAGACGAATTGGAACTTTGGAAAGAAAAACTTAAAAAGCTAAAAGAAGTAATGTAAATACTTTTTAGGGGTTTTTAACTTTTACCCAGCAAATGATCAAGAAGGGATCTTGTTTTTCTACTGTTCCAGTCAGCTACACCTGTTTTATTTATTACTATTTTTCCACTTTTATCGATGATATATGTTGTTGGTAATGCATTAGAGTTAAGTCCTAATGGAGGTTCTTCCAATGATTGATAGACCGGAAAATCATACTCATTTTTATTCAAAAAAGTAGTAATTGTTGAACGTTTTTCGTTAGAAACAAAATAAAACTCTACTTGTTCACCATAGTCATTGTGTAATTCCTGTAATGAAGGCATCTCTGCAATGCAGGGCGGGCACCAGGTAGCCCATAAATTGATTAAAATCACCTTACCTTTTGAATCTGAAAGGTTTACTAGGTCTCCGTGAATGTCTTGTAATTGCCACGAAAAATCTGAAAGACTCTCTCGGTTTTGTTCTTCTATAGCATTTGGACTAAAAGCAATCAATCGCTGTACAAAAACCTGAATAGGAATTCGTGTTTGTGGTATAATTAACAGCAGTAAAAAAATACCAAAAAGTATATTGGAAAAGTGCTTTTTTAAAAATTGCATAATGTAATGTAGAGAGTTGCAAAACTTAAATACAAAGATACAGACACTCTCATCAGTTACAAATTAATTTAGGCAACCTTAACATTGGAACTAGGGCCTTATTCTTTGAAATAAAAATGCATCTTTAAATGAATTACCAAAATAAACCCAGTCTTTTTTAACAGCTGTATTTACAAACCCGGCTTTTTCAAAAAGTTTTTTGCTTTTCACATTATTCTCAAGAACAATTGCAAACACTTGATGTACATCAAAGTGTAAAAAAGCATAGTTACAAAGTAAATTGATTGCTTCAAAAGCAAAGCCTTTACTTCTTTGTTCCTCATCTTTAATTACAATTCCTAGCCCCACACGTTTGTTTTTTGGGTCAAAATCATAAAGGTCAATAAGTCCCAGAAAACCATCGTTCAAAGTAGTGATTGCTAAACGCAATTGTTTAATTTCATAAGTATCTTTAGAAGAGTTTTTGAGGTAATTTTTTAAAATAAAACGCGAAAAGGGAGTCTGGCTCTCACCATATTCCCAAAAATCAGTATTGTTTTCAATTTGATAAAGAAAATCCAAATCAGTTGGTTCAAGAGCACGAAGTTTAACCTTTTCACCTGTTATCATTTCCATTCACCTTTAAAAACCATTACTGCAGGGCCTGTTAAATATACATTTTTATAAACACCTTCTTCTTTTTCAAAACTCACGGTCAACTCTCCTCCGGAGGTTTGTAAAAACACTTTATTTGATTTCGTCAAACCTTTAGAATGCATAGCAATAGCAACTGCTGTAACTCCGGTTCCGCATGAAAGGGTTTCCGCTTCCACTCCCCGCTCATAAGTTCTAACTGAAAATGTGGATTCAGTTATTGATTCAACAAAATTAATATTGGCACCCTCCTTTCCATAAAGTTCATTGCGTAACCTAGCTCCATGAGTTAGAACATCAAAATTTGACAAATTTTCACACAATGTTATGTGATGTGGAGAACCCGTGTCAAGAAAAGTATACTCATTCTCTTCTACTACTTTAGAAACAGAATTCATTTTTAAGGAAACAATACCTTGCTCTAAACTTGCTTCGTGAACGCCATCTATAGCCTCAAAAATGGTTTTGCTTTGAATAATCCCCAGAAAATTGGCAAAATGCACCAAACAGCGACCACCATTTCCACACATACTGCTTTGATTTCCGTCTGCATTGTAGTATACCATTTTAAAATCGAGGCTTGAATGGTTTTCCAAAAGAATTAATCCATCTGCTCCAATGCCAAATTTTCGGTTACAGAGTAGTGAAATAAATTTGGTATCATTTTTGGAAAAGAATAACTGACGATTGTCGATAAGAACAAAATCGTTTCCGGTTCCTTGATATTTATAGAAAGTAAATTGCATAAAACAAAGGTACTATTATTTCAGTTGATTACCTCTTGTTAAATGCCCGTTAAAACTATTTTGAATCAAATTACAAACTAATAATTTTACAATAAAAATGTTTAAATACTTAAATTTCAGACTTATGAAAAGAAACGCTAGCCTATTTATAATTGCGATTTTTTCGGGAGTCTTAACCCTAAGCGGTTATAAATTTTTCATAGAAGAAAAACCCGAAACTTCGATCAT
>NZ_CAXBAN010000274.1:0-3688 GCF_963973675.1 uncultured Planktosalinus sp.
CCTTCTTCAACCCAGCAGTTGTTCATAGCTGAAATTGTATTGGGGCCGTTATTGTAAAGCGCATAGGTTACTCCGCCGTTTTCATTTTCAGAAAACACATTCATACCGGGGTTATCAAGGTCATCTCCCAGATTGGCATCTACTTCGCCTTGAATGGTAATTCCCCAAAGGTTTCTTCTGATTTCGTTTTCTGTGATGTCAACAATCATTCCTCCGGCAGGCGCATTTAGGTTGATTCCACTTCCCCCCAGGTTAGGGTTTCCTTGTGTATTGTTGTCTTCAATTACATTGTTTTTAATGAATCCATAGGTATCGTTTCCTATCAGCGTAATCCCATAGCGATTGTTGGTGATGGTGTTTCCCTCAATAATTGCTCTCAGGGTACCGCCAACCAAATTGGCTACAGCAATCCCACCGGCCTGATCCATTGTTACATCACCAATAATCGTGTTGTTAAGAATTTTCAACGTATCATTCACGCGGGTAGCCCCCATGTTGATTTGCGGGCGGTTTTCATTGGCTTGATTGTTTCCTTCAATATAATTTCCGGAAATGATGGCAGAAACCTGGTTGTTTGCTCCTGAACTCAAGGCTGGAGTTTCATTAAACATAAAGGTATTGTTGGTAATAACAGGGATTCCTCTTGACATGGAAACCACTGCACCTGTTGATACTCCACCCACGTTGGACTGAAGAGTTGCATTATTAAGCGTGAAGGTTTCGGTTAATACTCTTAGTCCTCCTCCATATTCAATGGTTGCATTTTGAATATCAATCACTGAAAACTCTTCAAAACGAAATCCTTCGTAAGGAAATTCACTGTCAACTGCAGTTATGAGTACTTCTTCTGCTGAAACATTGAATTCGCCAAACACAGTTATTAAAACATCTGCTTCGATTTCCAGTGTAAGGTTTGTGTCAATTCTTAAAATATCACTTTCAGCAATCGTTAGATCCTCCAGCAAGGTATAAACAGATCCTGAAACTGCAACCGTACCGGGACTTGCAGTTGCAAGATCATCCAGGGTCCAGTCAACTCCAGTGTCAGGTGTGGTATATTGTGCAAATGAGGCCGTTATGGCTAATAAAAATAAAAATGTAGAAATTTTTTTCATGGGGAAAATACTATTTGGTTTGTAATAATCCCCAAAGGTAAAGTTTTCAGAGAAAGTCAAAAGGGTCTTATAATAGTTTTAACTTTCATTCTTTAACTGTATTTTTGCTCCAATTTTAAGCGAAAGCAAAGACACATGAAATACCATTTCAACGACATAGAAGCCAAATGGCGCAAATACTGGGAAGAAAACCAAACCTTTAAAGCCGAAAATGAAAGTGGGAAACCAAAATACTACGTTTTGGATATGTTTCCTTACCCATCTGGTGCTGGGCTGCACGTAGGGCACCCCCTGGGGTATATTGCCAGTGATATTTATGCGCGCTATAAACGTCACAAGGGTTTCAATGTCTTGCACCCTATGGGCTATGACTCCTTTGGCCTTCCGGCGGAACAGTATGCCATTCAAACCGGCCAGCATCCTGCGATTACGACCGAAACCAATATCAACCGCTACCGTGAGCAATTGGACCGCATTGGTTTTTCCTTTGACTGGAGCCGTGAAGTGCGCACATCAAACCCTGATTATTACAAATGGACCCAATGGATTTTTACCGAATTGTTCCATTCCTGGTACAACAAAGACACTGACAAAGCCGAACCCATAGAAACGCTTATAACGCGTTTTACCAATGAAGGAAACGGCCCTGTTAATGCTGTTTGTGATGACAATATCGTTCCCTTTACTGCCGAAATGTGGAATGCCTATGATGAAGAACAGCAACAAAAAATACTATTACAATACCGCCTCACTTATCTAGCCGAAACAGAAGTCAACTGGTGCCCTGCACTGGGAACCGTATTGGCCAACGACGAAATCGTAAACGGTGTCTCTGAACGCGGCGGTCATCCCGTGATACGCAAAAAAATGAAACAATGGAGCATGCGCATCACCGCCTATGCCCAACGCCTGCTCGACGGACTTCAGAAAATTGACTGGCCACAACCGCTAAAGGACTCGCAGACGAATTGGATTGGGAGGTCTCAGGGAGCTTCTGTGAAGTTTCAGGTTTCAGGTTTCAAGTTTCAGGTTAAGGTATTTACTACAAGACCGGACACCATCTTCGGGGTTTCTTTTATGACGCTCGCCCCGGAGCACGAACTCGTTGAAAAAATCACCACGCCCGAACAAAAAGCTGCTGTGGACGCCTATATCGAACAGACGGCCAAGCGCAGTGAGCGTGAACGAATGGCAGATGTGAAGACCATTTCGGGAGTGTTTACCGGGGCGTATGCCGAGCATCCGTTTTCTAAAGAACCTATTCCTATTTGGATTGGTGATTATGTGTTGGCGAGTTATGGCACCGGAGCGGTGATGGCCGTTCCTTGTGGTGATGAGCGGGATTATGCTTTCGCGAAACATTTTAATATCCCCATCCCCAACATCTTTGATCAGGACATTTCAGAAAATGCATTTACCGAAAAGGAAGGTTTTTCGATTGTCAATTCTGATTTTCTAAATGGTTTAGGCTACAAAGAGGCCAATGAAAAAGCCATTGAAGCACTGGAAAACATAAGCCAAGGCACCGGAAAAATCAATTACCGTTTGCGCGATGCAGTGTTTAGCCGCCAGCGGTATTGGGGCGAACCCTTCCCGGTCTATTATGTCAACGGATTGCCAAAAACCATCGACCAGGAGCATTTACCCATAAAACTTCCTGAAGTGGAAAAATACCTTCCCACCGAAGACGGCCAGCCACCTTTAGGCCGTGCCGATGTGTGGGCCTGGGATGCTGAAATCAGCAAAGTAGTGAGCAATAAGTTGGTTGACAATGAAACAATTTTTCCGCTTGAATTAAACACCATGCCCGGCTGGGCCGGGAGCAGTTGGTATTTGTTTCGTTATATGGATGCACAAAACAATGACGAATTTGCAAGCAAAGAAGCTCTGGACTACTGGCAAAATGTCGATTTATACATTGGCGGCAGCGAGCACGCCACAGGACATTTGTTGTACTCTCGTTTCTGGACCAAGTTTCTCTATGACCGTGGATTTTTAAACGTAGAGGAGCCGTTTAAGAAATTAATTAACCAAGGGATGATTTTGGGGGAGAGTGCTTTTGTGTATATTTTACAACCAAAACTAATCAGCCCAAAAGGCAATGACGATATTAATGTAAATGCTCAAGTACTGATCGGTAAAGAATTATATCAAGAAATAAGTGATGGTGGCAGTATCGAATCCCTTCCAAAACCATTATATGATTTTGTTTTTAAAAATGTCAATCACTTTCAAGAATATAACGTCAGGACTCAAGATTATAAAATAAATTTTGTTTGTTTCAGATCAACGATTGATGTAAAATATGTCAGCATTTCTAATGAAATTAATTTGACCGGTTTTAGTGAAGATGAAAGATTTAAAGCTTTACAAAATGCAAATTATTTTGATGGTAAGAAAGTCATTTATAATCAAGAAATAAAAGTTGTTCGCGAAGTCGAAAAAATGTCCAAGTCCAAGTACAACGTCGTCAATCCTGACGACATTTGTGACCAGTATGGTGCCGACACCCTGCGAATGTATGAAATGTTCCTCGGTCCGTTAGAACAGGCCAAACCGTGGAATATGGCCGG
>NZ_CAXBAN010000275.1:0-3668 GCF_963973675.1 uncultured Planktosalinus sp.
CTATAACCCAACTATCGCAGGAGGAATGTCAGAAGAAGAAGTGTTGGTTTACTCGCGCTTTGAAAACTCTTTGTATGGAGCACCTAATCAAAACTATTCGAGTAGTATTGGTATTGGGCTTAGCAACACACTTGAAGCTAAAATAAGAACAAATGACTCCACTGCCACAGAACCAAAACGCATTGCCTTATTAAATAATTTAAACTTTAACACGGCTTATTCTATTTCTTCAGATAGTTTGAAATGGGAACCCTTGCGTTTTTCAGGTAGTATTCCTGTTGTTGAAAAATTAGATTTAAACTTTAGTGGTGTGCTTGACCCTTATGCACTTGATAACAATAATAACAAAATTAATACTTTCAATATTGACAATGGAGGAAGTCTTTTCAGGCTCACTTCTGCCAATGTGAGTATGAACTATTCTTTTTCCAGCAAAGATTTTGATAAAAATGACGAGGATTCTAAAAACAGTGAAACTTTCAGAAGTGGAGGGCGACCTGATGATTTATTTGGTGATTCAAATGATATTTCAAACCCAACATATCTTGGAAACCAAGAGGATGCAGAAGACAGGGATGTAAGTATCGGACGCTATAATTATGCAATACCTTGGGATTTAAGACTTGCCTATACCATTTCATATGATAATTCACGAAGACAAAGTGAAATTACTTCTCACTCACTTATGTTTAGCGGAAATGTTGATTTATCACCACGCTGGTCTGTGGGGGCTTCATCAGGATATGATTTTAAAGACAAAGGATTCACTTTTACACAGTTGCGTTTTCAGCGAGATCTCAAAAGTTGGCAAATGAGTTTTAACTGGGTTCCTTTTAGTGCCAGAAGTTCGTGGTATTTCTTTATCGGAATTAAATCATCTGTTCTTAGTGATATTAAATATGACAAGCGAAGAGAACCTGACAGACAATTATAAGAAACTGCTTTTGACCTATTAAATAAAACATAAAAAACTATGAAAAAAATCATTCAGACCTCTAATGCGCCTGCTCCTATAGGGCCATACAATCAGGCAGTCTTGACCGGAAATATGTTATTTACTTCTGGTCAAATTGCAATAGACCCATACACAGGAGAACTAAAAACAACTACTATTCAGGAGGAAACACATTTGGTGATGCAAAACCTTAAAGCTGTTTTGGAGGAAGCCAGAATGACTTTTGAAAATGTTGTTAAAACTTCCATTTTTATTAGTGATATGAATAATTTCGCAAAAATTAATGAAGTGTATGGCCAGTATTTTGACAATGAAAATGCACCCGCCCGTGAAACAGTTGAAGTGGCAAACCTTCCTAAATTCGTGAATGTAGAAATATCGGCCATTGCTGTAAAGTAAGATTTAAATATACTCCATATGGTGTTGTCAACTCTTGATTATGCAATTTTAATAAGTTTTTTTATTATCTCACTCCTGGTGGGAATTGTTGTTGCCAAGCAAAGTGGCAAAAACACAGAATCTTTTTTTCTTTCAGGCAGAAACATGCCTTGGTGGTTGCTGGGTATTTCAATGGTAGCAACAACGTTTGCAGCAGACACTCCTAATTTCGTCGCAGGAGTTATTCGCGAAGACGGTGTTTATGGAAACTGGATTTGGTGGAGTTTTCTACTTACCGGAATGGTTACTGTCTTTTTTTATTCTAAATTGTGGCGAAAAAGCGGCATCACCACTGATCTGGAGTTTTATGAATTGCGTTACAGTGGAAAAAGTGCAGCTTTTCTCAGAGGATTTAGGGCAATCTATTTAGGAGTTTTTTTCAATATTGTGATTATGGCCAATGTGTGTTTGGCAGCCATCAAAATTGGTCACGTAATGTTTGGTTTTTCAGAATTCCAAAGCCTTTTTATTGCTTGTGGAGTAACAGTTTTTTACTCTATGCTGGGTGGTCTTCGTGGTGTGTTAATTACCGACTTTATTCAATTCATTATTGCCATGGTTGGTAGTATTTGGGCGGCAGTTTATATTGTCAATCATGAGAAAGTAGGTGGGCTTGAAGCCATGCTTACCGCCCCAGAACTAAACGGAAAACTATCTATGCTTCCAGATTTCAATAACTGGGAGGTGGTTGTGCCCTTGTTGATTATTCCTCTTGCTGTGCAATGGTGGAGCGTTTGGTATCCCGGTGCAGAACCTGGTGGTGGTGGTTATATTGCACAACGCATGCTCGCAGCCAAAAATGAAAAGCATGCAACTTGGGCTACCTTATTTTTTAATTTTGCTCACTATGCCCTTAGACCCTGGCCATGGATTATTATTGGTCTGGCATCACTTGTTGTTTATCCTGATTTAGCAAGTTTGCAGGCTGCTTTTCCTGATTTTAATCCGGATTATGTTAAGAATGACTTGTCTTACCCTGCTATGCTCAGATTGCTACCGGCCGGATTGTTGGGACTTGTTGTTACCTCATTAGTTGCCGCTTTTATGAGTACAATTTCAACTCATTTAAACTGGGGGTCTTCTTATGTTGTTAATGATTTTTACGCACGGTTTGTCTCAAAGAAAGCAAGTGAAAAGAAAAAAGTACTGGTTGGAAGGCTTTCCACTTTTTTTATGATTATTTGTGCTGCTTTTCTTGCGTTAATATTGGAAGAAGCCCGAGAGGCTTTCAACCTATTACTACAAATTGGAGCGGGTACTGGTTTGTTGTTTATCCTCAGATGGTTTTGGAGGCGCATTAATCCTTACAGTGAAATAACAGCAATGGCTGTATCATTTATAGTTGCTGTTTTTTTCTTTTTAAACGACAAAATGGCAAGCCCGCTAATTATACTTGAATCTCATTGGCAACTTGTTGTTGGAGTAGTTATTACTACAATTAGTTGGGTATTAATTACCTTGCTTACAAAACCCTCAAAACTATCTACAATTGAAGCATTCGAAGCGCTGGTTTTTGATAAAGAAAATAAATTTAAAGATTTTAAATATAAGTTTTTAGCACTTATAATGGGTGTTTTAGGAGTTTATTGTTTTCTATTTGCTACCGGTTTTTTTATTTATGGAAACAATACCACAGCAATATTCCTGTCGAGTTTTACTTTAATTTCAATCGTCGTGTTGGTTAAAATTAAGAAAAGGTTTTAAGTAGTTCTTTAATTTTCAGACGGGTCATATTCAATTCCCTCCTCTTCTGGTGATAAGACTTCCAAAACTTTTCGTTCTCGAGGGTTTTGATTGGGTTCATCTTCATCTTCATTGGATTTTCGACCAATAATACGTCTCCAAAATTCTCTAAATGAATTAAATTCAAGAGAGTAAGACAAACCTGTTCCTTGTTCAAAAGTTTGATTTTCACCAATAAACTGAATTTGTGTTTCACGGTTAAAAATATTCCATTTGAAGTTTCCTTCTTCATTGAGTAAGACTTGAATTTGAAAATCACCAGCCACTTTGTTATCACTCACTCCACCTACAGGAACACCTACACGCCCGTCAATCAAAACCCTATCACTTATTTGTGATGTAAAAGTAAGGCCTACTCTATCTGATGTTTCTAAATCGCGGGAGCGCGTTCCTTGTGTATAATCTAGGCCCACACTAAATTTCCCATCCTGATCTTCAAATAAATCATTAACAAGTCCTGAAAATCGCTCTACTAATGTAGAAGTCCCTTGATCAATACTAAAACGATCTCCGGAAAATGAGCCTGTAGAAA
>NZ_CAXBAN010000276.1:0-3662 GCF_963973675.1 uncultured Planktosalinus sp.
GGGGGTATAACATTTTAATCATCGTCATTGCGCAGTACCTCACGTCCATTTATATCCTGGCGCCCGGGAAACCCCTTTTGCAGGTAGTGCTTGACCCCAATTTATTTGTCATCGTTCTGGCATCTGCGCTGGCCATTGCGGGCGGGTATATCATCAACAGTTTTTATGATGCTGAAAAGGACCTGATCAACCGGCCCAACAAGACCTATCTCGACAGTTTTATAAGCCAGAACACCAAGCTTTCGGGGTATTTTGTATTGAACTTCCTTGCGGTTATTTTGGCGAGTGCCATATCCTTCAAGGCAGTGCTCTTTTTTTCGGTTTATATTTTCTGGATTTGGTTCTATTCGCACAAGCTGAAGAAATACCCGTTCATTGGTAATTTAACTGCGTCAGTACTTGCCATTATGCCCTTTTTTGCTGTGTTTATTTACTATCAAAATTTTGCATTGGTCATTTTTGTGCACGCCACTTTTTTGTTTTTGATCATTTCCATGCGCGAACTCGTCAAAGACCTGGAAAACATCAAAGGCGATCTCACCCAGAATTACCACACCATTCCCGTGGAGTATGGCGAGCGTTTTTCCAAACAAATACTCACCTTTTTAAGCTGTTTAACAGCAATTCCGATCTATTTGCTGCTCACACGGTTTGAGATTGGATATATGAATGTTTATTTCCTGTTTGCAGTGTTCCTGCTGGCAGTCTTTTTGTTTTACCTCTGGCGCTCAACAGCCAAACTTGATTATATGATTCTCCACGCCATTTTAAAACTCATCATCGTGGTGGGAACCCTCAGTATCGTATTGATTGATTTCGACTTACTGCTCAGCAGAATAATGTAAGCCACAGTTGATTGAAAGCACATAAAATAAACTACCTTTGCAAAAAAAATAGGATTATGGCAAAAGAACCAGAAAAACGAGGCGGAAAACGGGAAGGAAAATCCAAATCCAAAGACATACTTAAAAAGAAAAAATTTGTTCCAAAAGGGGCACCCAAAAAACAAGCCCCTAAGCCCAAAGGGCCTTCTGACGAAATACGTCTCAATAAATACATTGCCAATTCGGGCATGTGCTCACGCCGTGAAGCAGACCTTTACATCTCAACCGGACAAGTGCAGGTCAACGGACAGGTGGTAACTGAAATGGGGCATAAAGTTAAACTCACCGATGAAGTCAAGTTTGACGGAAGACGTATCAGCCCCGAAAAAAAAGAATATGTGTTGCTCAACAAGCCCAAAGGGTTTGACACCTCTACCAAAGAAGAAACCCTGCATAAATCAGCGATGGGACTAGTGGCCAATGCCTCCAAATACAAATTGGTGCCAGTGGGCAGATTACAACGTAACACCACCGGTTTATTGTTGTTTACCAACGACCACGATATGCAGAAAAAACTCACCGATACCGGACTGATGATTAGAAAAATCTACCAGGTGTCCCTGGATAAAAATCTCAAGTATGAAGATTTTCAAAAAATTGAAGAAGGGCCCACAGTTGAAGGCAAGAAGGTGAGAATTGACGCTGTATCTTATGTTGAGAATGCACCCAAAAGTGAAATCGGGATTCAGCTGAGCAGCAACCGCAATAACATTGTAAGAAAGATTTTTGAAAGCTTTAGTTATGATGTCATTAAACTTGATCGTGTATCTTATGCCGGGCTCACCAAAAAGGACCTGCCCCGTGGCCATTGGAGGCATTTGACCAAGCAGGAAGTGATTAATTTAGGGATGATGTAACTAAGTATATTTTTTAGCTGTGATTCTTAATAATTCATTTTTTTTGACTTCATTTGTACTGTGCTACACACTACCATTTAATATTTGAGCAAGTGCACTTTGAAGGACTTTTGAACTTATTTTACCTTCCGGGTCTGTTAAGACACACACAGTTGCGTTTTAAAGTGGTAGCCACAATCACTCCACAAAAATTTCCCATTATTTTCATCCGTTCTACTGAAACCCCGGTGTTGATTTTTAAGGTTTTAACCCCCATTCGTGTTTGATTAGTATGAAGGAATCGTTATTTTATACGATAAACTTTCGCATTGACTAACTTTTTTTATTAATTTATACGAAATTTTTTAAAAACGAATGAAGACAAGATATATAGACCTCATAGACCAAACTTTTTACTTCCCTCAGGAAGAGTTTACACTTGAAGACAACGAACTTCAATTTCATGGCATTGACCTGATGGAATTGGTTGAAGAATATGGCGCTCCATTAAAGTTCACCTACCTACCCAAAATATCAGACAACATCAACCGCGCCAAAGGCTGGTTTAAAGAGGCCATCAAAAAGAACAAATACAAAGGCAAATACTATTACTGTTACTGTACAAAAAGCGCTCACTTTGAACATGTTTTGCACGAGGCCCTTAAAAATGACATTCACATTGAGACCTCTTCAGCTTTTGATATTGATATTGTTAACAAACTCAAGGAAGATGGAAAAATTGACGATAAGACCTTTGTAATTTGCAACGGCTTTAAGCGTGACCAATACATTTCAAACATTGCCAATCTCATCAACAGGGGCCATAAAAACTGCATCCCGATTATAGATAACTATGAAGAGATAGGGTTATTGAATGAAGAAATCAAAGGGAAATACAAAATTGGCATCCGCATTGCTTCCGAGGAAGAGCCCAAGTTTGAATTTTATACCTCCCGTCTAGGAATCGGCTACAAAAACATCGTTCCGTTTTACAACCGCCAAATCAAAGACAATAAAAAAGTGCAACTTAAAATGCTGCATTTCTTTATCAATACCGGCATTCGCGACACGGCCTATTACTGGAACGAATTACTCAAGTGTATGCAGGTGTATGTGCAGTTAAAAAAAATATGTCCTTCGCTCGACAGCCTGAACATTGGCGGTGGCTTTCCTATCAAGAACTCGCTGGCCTTTGAGTTTGATTACAAATATATGGTGGAAGAAATATTACATCAAATCAAGCTGGTATGTGATGCCGAAGAAGTACCAGTACCCAACATCTTTACCGAATTTGGAAGCTTTACCGTAGGTGAAAGCGGAGGTGCAATATATGAAGTACTCTATCAAAAACAACAAAACGACCGCGAGAAGTGGAATATGATTAACTCTTCATTCATCACCACCCTGCCCGATACTTGGGCCATTAACAAACGCTTTGTCATGCTGGCCGTCAACCGCTGGAATGACGAGTATGAACGCGTCCTGCTGGGCGGACTCACCTGTGACAGTGATGACTATTACAACAGTGAGCAGCATATGAACGGCATTTATCTGCCCAAGTATAAAAAAGAAAAACCGTTGTATATTGGCTTTTTCAACACCGGTGCCTATCAGGAAACCATTGGTGGATTTGGAGGCCTGCAACACTGCCTGATTCCATCGCCTAAACACATTTTAATTGACCGGGACGAAAACGGGAAGATTACCAAAAAACTATTCAGTGAACAACAAAAAAGTGAAGACTTACTCAAAATTTTAGGATACAATGACTAAGAGAAATTATGCCGGTATTCCGGACAAGTATGCCCGCATTGACGAGGCAAAAGTGGTGTTAATCCCGGTTCCCTATGATGGAACTAGCAGCTGGCAAAAAGGTGCAGACAAAGGCCCCGAAGCCTTTTTGCACGCTTCAGAAAATATGGAGCTTTATGACATAGAGACC
>NZ_CAXBAN010000277.1:0-3586 GCF_963973675.1 uncultured Planktosalinus sp.
TAGTTAATAGTTAATAGTTAATAGTTAATGGGTTATTTAGTTATTTCACTGATCACTGAATGCTGACCTCTGAATAAGTGCTACTTTTTAGTCGGACTTATAATTTTCACATCCTGAAAAGCAATAGCTCCTCTTACAATTCCTGAAATAACTTTGTATAATGCATCAACTATTTGTGGTTTAAGTTCACTTTTGTGTTGAATAATACTCACTTCTCTTGCCGGGGATGGCTCTTTAAAATACCGTAAATATTTCTTTTCACTATCTTTTATATCCAAGGTATGAAGGTATGGAAGTAGTGTCATTCCTAAGCCTTCGTTTGAAAGCTTAATCAATGTTTCAAAACTACCGCTTTCAAGTTGAAAATTATCTGTATTCTTGTTTTTTGAAGCATTACAAAGGTTTATTACTCCATCTCTAAAACAGTGTCCGTCTTCCAGTAATAAAATATCTTCAAGGTCAAGGTCTTCAACAGTAATTTCCTTTTTTGAAAACAATCTATGGTTTTCTGTAATGTAAGCTACAAAAGGTTCATAATAAATAACCCTTTCCAATATGTTTTCATTAACCAATGGTGTTGCAGCAATCGCAGCGTCGAGATTTCCTTCATTTAGCTTTTGTATGCACTCTTCAGTATTTAGTTCTTCAATTTTTAGCTGAACTTTAGGGTGTTTTTTTGTAAACAATTTTAAAAACATTGGTAGTAAGGTAGGCATAACTGTGGGAATAATACCAAGTTTAAAATCACCTCCTATGTATCCTTTTTGTTGATCGACAATATCCTGCATTCTGTTTGCTTCGTTTACAATTTTTCTTGCTTGTTCAACGATTTGCTGACCCACAGTTGTTAGTCTCAAAGGTTTTGTTGACCTGTCAAAAATAAGTATGTCAAGCTCCTCTTCAAGTTTTTGGATTTGCATGCTCAAAGTGGGTTGAGTTACAAATGTTTTTTCGGCTGCTTTTGTAAAGTTTTTATGTTCAGCAACCATTAAGACGTATTTAAGCTGTGTTATAGTCATTCTATATAAATATTCAATACAAAAGTAAAAACTTTATAAGAAATTCTTATAAGAATTAAATATACTTTTAAATAATTATAAAAGACCTCTTAATTTAATTTCCAAGTATTTATTAATTGTTTTGACAGTTAAATCCTGAGGTGCTGTAAGAACAGTTTGAATGCCTTTATTTTGAAGCGCTTTTGCAATCAAATATTTATCTGACTGGAATTGTCTGGCGATGGTTTGGTTATAAATTCCTGAAATTGTATTAGTTGGTTCTTCTGTGAGTATATTTATTTCAGTATTTTCAAAAAAGATAACTACCAGAACATGGCTTTTTGCTATCGATTGTAAATATTTTAATTGCCTTTCAAGCGATGAAATGTGTTCAAAATTTGTATAAAGTAATATGAGACTTCTCTGTTTTATTCTCCGTTTTATTGATGCTTGTAACAAACCAAAGTCTGAATCATAATACTTGCTGTTAATTTTGTATAAATTTTCTAATATAGGGGCTAATTGTGTTGGTTTGGCTTTGGCCGGCAGCCATTTATTAATTTTGTTTGAAAAATCAATAAACCCCACTTTATCACCCTTTTTGAGGGCTATATTTGAAAAAGCCAAGGTACTATTTATAGCATAATCAAGAAGATTGAGCTCTTCAAAAGGCATTTTCATCACTCTGCTTGTGTCAATGATAGAATAGACAGGCTGCATTTTTTCATCCTGATATTGATTAACCATCGGGTTTGACTTTTTAGCAGTTGCTTTCCAGTTTATAGTTCTTAAGTCATCGCCGGCAACATATTCTTTGATTTGTTCAAATTCCATTGTATGTCCAATTCGACGAATTTTTTTCAATCCAAGGTGGCTAAATTTACTGTCTATGGCTAAAAAGTCATATTTTTTCATTTGAATGAACGAAGGGTACACTTTTACTTGTTGGTTTTCACTAAAAGAGTATTTTCGTTTTAAAAATTTGATTGGTGAAGACACAAAACAGTTTAAGTTACCAAACTCATAAGCACCTCTTTCAACTGGTTTTACTTCATATGTAATGGTTTTTTGAAGTTTTCCATCTAACGACAATTCAATTAAAAAATTTCTATTTTGAAACTGAAAAGGCAATTCATCTATAATAGATATGTAAGTTTTGAAATGGTAGTTGTTTTTTAATTTAATGAAGACCTCATTGAGGTCACTATTAGAAAATTTTTCAGGTAAAACTCTGGTTGCACTTATGCCTTGTTTTTGAAAGAGCATGCTTAAATCAAGAGTCAATAGAAAAATTAAAACATAAATTAATAACCAGGCTATTCCATACAATGCTGAAAACCAATTTGAAACCAAAAGTATAATTGAAATTAAAGCAATTAGTATGAAAAAACGAGTTGATATGTATATGGATTTAAAAAACGCCATCATTTATCGAGGAACTTCAACAGACTTTGAAATCATATCAATTACATTTTCAGGAGTCATCCCTTCCATTTCTCTTTCGGGAGAAAGAATAATACGATGACGTAATACCGGATTCAATGTTTTTTTTATGTCATCTGGCGTTACGAAATCCCGGCCATTTATTGCAGCAAAAGCTTTTGATGCGTTCATAATTGCAATTGAAGCTCGTGGCGAGGCACCTAAGTATAAATGTGGGTGATTTCTTGTTTTTTCAATCAATTGTGCTATGTATGTAAATAGTTTATCCTCAATTAAAATTTCTTGAACTTGTGATTTAAATTTTTTAAGACTTTCAATATTGAGAACTGGTTCAACTTCGTCCAATGGTAAATTTAATTTTCGTTGGTCGTGTGATTTTAAAATTAATATTTCTTCTTCAAGGTTAGGGTAATCTACTTTTATTTTAAATAAAAACCGATCTAATTGTGCTTCAGGAAGAGCATAGGTTCCTTCTTGTTCCAGAGGGTTTTGAGTTGCTAAAACCACAAAGGGAGAGTCCATTGTAAACTTATTTCCATCGATAGTAATTTGTCTTTCTTCCATCACTTCAAAGAGTGCAGATTGTGTTTTTGCAGGTGCTCTGTTTATTTCATCAATTAAAATGACATTTGAGAAAATGGGACCTTTTTTAAATTCAAATTCAGATGTTTTTAAATTAAATATTGAAGTTCCAAGCACATCACTCGGCATTAAATCTGGTGTAAATTGAATTCTGCTAAAATTTGTTTTTATTGCTTTTGCAAATAGTTTTGCGGTAATAGTTTTTGCAATACCAGGTACTCCCTCAATAAGGACGTGACCATTTGCCAATAGATTTACTATTAATAACTCAATAAAATTTTCCTGACCAACAATTACTTTGCTAAGTTGTGTTTTTATTGCAACTACGGCAGATTTTAGTTCTTCTAAGTCAATTCGATTGTCAAATTGCAATGATTCTTTTGAATTTTCAGGGTTTTCCATCTCTATTATTTTTTATTTGTGTAATTTTTTTATGAAGCGTAAAAAGTTCTTGATCAGTAATTATAGTTTTATTTTGAAACTGCTTCATGTCATTAAAAATACGTTTAATTTCTTCTTTTGGTGTATTGGTCTTTGAGGAAAGATCTTCAAAAAATCGACTG
>NZ_CAXBAN010000278.1:0-3559 GCF_963973675.1 uncultured Planktosalinus sp.
GATATTTTTAATAGGTTATACAAATACTTTTTACTTATCGGTGTTTTAATGTTTACCTTTTTGATATTTCAAATTTTCAAAGAGAAAAATAAAACACTCTCTACCTTAGTAAACCTAAGCAAATATATAATTTGGGTGTTTTTTATATTGATGACCCTAGGGTTAATTCTCAGATGGTACATTAGTGGACATGCGCCTTGGAGTGATGCCTATGAATCAGTAATTTATGTTGCTTGGGCAACGGTATTCTTTGGATTGGCATTTGGGCGTAAATCGAACTTAACTGTAGCTTCTACTGCTTTTGTAGCTTCTATAGTTTTATGGGTTGCCCATCAAAACTGGATGGATCCCGCTATTGCAAATTTAGTACCAGTACTTGATTCTTATTGGTTGATGATTCACGTTTCAGTTATTGTGGGAAGTTATGGGCCGTTTACTTTGGCTATGATTTTGGGCCTAGTATCGTTGCTTTTGATGATACTTACCAATGAAAAGAACAAACACAAAATGGATTTGAATATTAAAGAGCTTACGGTTATAAATGAACTAGCTTTAATACTAGGAATTGGTTTGCTTACCATTGGTAATTTTCTTGGGGGTATGTGGGCCAATGAAAGTTGGGGTCGTTATTGGGGCTGGGATCCTAAAGAAACATGGGCATTGATTAGTATAATGATTTATGCCTTTGTGATTCACTTGCGTTTGATACCGGGAATGAGGAGTCGCTGGTTATATAATGTGATGTCAGTACTTGCATTTGCTTCTATTATGATGACTTATTTTGGAGTGAATTTTTATTTGGTAGGACTGCACTCTTATGCAAGCGGGGATAAACCAATTACACCCGGATTTGTATATTATTCATTGGCCTTTGTGTTTATTCTCTCGGCATTGGCCTACTTTAAATATAAAAAATATTACAGCAAAGTGTAGTTAACGGTTGCCAATTCCCCGGTTTACTTTTACTAAAAGTATTAGGACTTTTGGGTCATTAAGAGCTTCGCGGTTTAAGAAGAAATTATAAATGATACGGGTATTATAAACCCCATCAATATTCCAAAGATATTTTGTTTCATTTGGGAAATGCTTTGCAATAATTGAATAATCTACAATATTAGTCGAGATTGCAGTTGTAGGGTGATTTGCTATTTTAGTTTTGATTTCTTGGAGTTTTTGTTTTAATTCCTCTTCTGAAAGACGGTTCAGAAATGTCGGTAGATAGTAACTTGTTTTTAACTCCTCATTTTTAAAATCTACAAGAAATTCAGGTGATTGTGATTCAACTACAATATCATTTGAATTGAGATTGTGTTTTTTTATCAATTCCTTTAGTTTAATCAAGGATTGCTGAGCGTTTTCGTTACTTAAATTTTTAAAGTCAAGCCAAACGCCCAAATTGTTTGTTTTTTTTATGGTTGAAAAATAGTTGTCAAGTGTTAATCCAATTGATTCTGCAGGAGGATGATTTACATCAAAAGTATTGCTTTTTAAGTCATATAGTATATCCAACTCCACTCCTGCATATTTTTTTTGAGTGTATTCAAGCTTTGGAATACTATTTACTCTATGTGCCCATATTTTTTCTGAATAACCCATAAAATCAAATTTGAATGGTATGCGATGGTACACATACAAGGTTGCTATTATGAATATAAAGAGGACCATTATTTTTGTCAAACTACCTGTCGTCATAATTGAGTGCTTGTCGTATCATTCTGTTTCGGTATTCAAAATCTTTATTAAAGATACTTCTTTCAGGTTGTAATTGGCCAAATTCAATTTGTGAAAAATCTGAAAAGCTATGTATGAAGTCATCCAACATATATTTTCTGTCCAGGTAATTTTCAAGTGTTTCAAAATGAGGATAGTCACTCTGAAATTTTTCTGAGGTCCAAACTACAAATGGAATTTCATACATAGGTTTGGTTGCGTGGTATTCATTATGGCCCACAAAGTCCATATCTTGAAATACTTCATCACCATGATCTGAAAAATAAATTACATAAGCATTTTCATTTTTGGCTTTGACTTTGTCTATAATTGACCTTACAATATAATCATTGTATAAAATGGCATTATCATAATGGTTTATTTGTTCAAAACTTCTGGCAGATGGAAACTTAGTTTTAGGTTGGTCTGTGAATTTATTAAAGTGAGGTGGGTAGGAAAATTTATATGAAATATGGGTGCCATATAAATGAATAAATATTATTTTTTTTTGGTCTTTTTTATTTAATACTTCATCAATAAAAGGAAGTAACATTTCATCATATTCTACTTGTTTATTGGTTAATGCATTTGTATAAAACTGTTCTTTTGTTGCTTTACTTATAGCGGTAACTAAAGTTTCGTGAATACCAATAGGTTGTTGATTTGAAACCCAATATGTAGAAAATCCGGCTGCGTTGGCTAATTGAACAACACTTCCGCAATGAATGACATCCGGGTTTTCGTGGTTTGAAAGAGACAGCACTTTATTAAGAGAAGGGATTGTGTGAGTGTGCGGGGATATTACATCTCTGAATACCAGAAGCTCATCTTTAATTTCCGAAAGCAATGGGTTTGTGTTTCGGTAATAACCATAAAGTCCCATATTGCGGGCTGAAGTAGATTCTCCAATTATAACAACATAGGTTTGTTGATTATTGCTAGAAGATACATTTGAAAAATTTGTGTTAATGGGTTTTACAAGTTCAGTTTGAAATAACTGCTGTGCTTCGGAGTATGAAACATATGCATCATGTGCCAAATAAATAAAATTGTTGTGTTTAAGCTTTAAATTGATAAAATAAATTAAGCTTCCTACAAATAGTATTAATACAAAAAACAAGGGGATATTTTTTAAATTAAATTCAGGGAAATAGAAAAATGAATTATTGGTTTTGTAGATTGTATTAAGTTGCTTTAGACTTAAAATAAGAAAAACTATAAACAGAAGAGATATTGCAATTAGTCCGAGGTCAAAATAAGTAGAAAGGTAATTAGCAGATTCTGTACCTGTCGTTTCAAAAATGACATAAAAGGCTGAAATTGTGACTTTTGACTGGTATAAATAATAAAACGAAGTTTTTAGATAGCTTATTGTAAATAAGATGATTAAGAAGAAAAAAAACCAAAAATACCTTGATTTACCCCTTAAAATCAAAAGTCCAATTACATAAATAATAGCACTGAATAAAGAAAACTCTACAATTTCTTTAATTAAATATTTTAGCTGTGAAGTGTAAAAAACACCAATTAAAGAAAATAAGATAACCGGTATGAATGCATATACTAAAAATTTAAAAATAGACTTCTTAAAAAGAATCATAATAGAAAGGGTTTCCAAGTTGTAAATATATACAAATCAGAAACCCTTTAAAACAGATTTTATGGAGTTTTTTTAATTGTAAATGTAATCCGGTTGTTCATCAATCATACGTTGGTCTTCTTGTATGTGTTCACTAATATCCAGTTTTTTATAAAGAGCTTTAGTGATTTTCTCCACTTCCTTTTCACTAATATTAAGTTTCAATGCAATTTTTGCATTATCCTTTCCTTTAGATATAAACTGAAGAAT
>NZ_CAXBAN010000279.1:0-3530 GCF_963973675.1 uncultured Planktosalinus sp.
AGCATATCACTACCTGCTTGAGGTGAATTTGGTAATAAAATCAAATTTGAGTTCGTTTCCTCCCCGAGCGATTGAAGTGTATCGTAATGCTGGGTTACAACAATCAATGCTGAGGCCTCTTGTGAATTGATACCCACATTATTTAATACATTGACACTTTCTTCCAGCCCCCGAGCAATTTCACGACGTTGATCTGCAATACCCTGTCCCTGAAGACGCTTGCTTTCAGCTTCTGCACGCGCTTTTGCAACAATTTTAATTCGTTGAGCTTCTGCTTCAAACTCAGCCGCAGTTTTTTCTCGCTCTGAAGCGTTGATACGATTCATAGCATTTTTAACTTGTTGATCTGGGTCAATATCTGTTATCAGGGTGTTGATTATGTCATATCCGTAGCGCGTCATGGCTTCGTTTAATTCTTTTTTAACAGCGTTGGCAATATCGTCTTTCCGTTCAAACACATAATCAAGCCTTAATTTTGGAACTTCTGCTCTA
Source organism: uncultured Planktosalinus sp. (assembly GCF_963973675.1). Lineage (NCBI taxonomy): Bacteria > Pseudomonadati > Bacteroidota > Flavobacteriia > Flavobacteriales > Flavobacteriaceae > Planktosalinus > uncultured Planktosalinus sp. The sequence goes on from NZ_CAXBAN010000279.1 coordinate 493, forward strand.
ACCACATCAAAAATATAAGAAGTAATCTGATCATGTGGATATTCTAACTTGTAAAAAGCATTGTATACATTTTCTGCAATTACTTTGAATTGCACAGAGACTTTAAGCTTAACAAATACATCATCTTTTGTTTTAGTTTCAACTATTACATCCAATTGTTGTACTCTTAAGTTGATTCGACCGGCAACCCGGTCAATTAATGGAATTTTTAATTGTAAACCAGAATTTCTAACACTAACAAAGCGTCCAAAACGTTCTACAATTGCTGAAGTTTGTTGACGAACCATAAAAAAGGTTCCAAACAACAAAAGAATAAAAATAACTAAGCCGATTATTAAAAATACGTTTCCCATTGGTTAAAATTTTTTGAAATGTCAATTTACGAAAATAAAGTTTACATTTGCCTGTTTAAAAATTCATAATTTTGAAAATTTATCACCTACTTTTTATTACCGTCACTCTATTATTTTCTAATCAAATTCATTCACAAAGAAACTATGGTGAGTTTAATGTGATTGGTGTTTCTGCAGGGATAACACTCTATGACATTAACACTGATGACTTGTCCACAAAAAGCAAGGAAAGCTTCATGTTTGGCCTTCAAATGCGCGGTAATGTATACAACAATTTTGATATGATGTATGGCGTGGCTTTTTATGATACAAATCTTTCAGTTTTGGCCAATAGCACGCCTGAGGGAGGTGTGCAAAGGGAATTAAATTATAATATCCAGTCTGCTCAAATTTCAGTTTTATGGGGCTACAAAATTATAAGGGAGCACTTAAGCATAGAAGCTGGACCAGTTTTAAATATCAATGGAAATCTAACACTTAAAGACACTCAGTTTGAAGATTATTTCATAGATGAATATAGCTCGATACAAGCAATTGACCTGGAAAACATCTCAAAGGTCAATTTTCATGTGGCTGCAGGATTGACAGCGGGATTTAGAAACTTCAGGGTTTTTAGTCAATATCAGTATGGTGTTACCAACATGTTGAATAAATTGAACTCTTCAAACCTTGAAAATAAAGACTTTAAGGGAAATGCCAGTTTGATTACAATTGGAGTGACTGCTTATTTTTAAGAAAGTCTTTTTATAGCATTTTCAATGCGCTGAATGACTTCTTCTTTACCCAGAATTTCCATAATAGCAAATACATCAGGACCTTTCATTTCACCCACAAGAGAAAGTCTTAATGGCTGCATGACCCTCCCAAATCCAATGCTCGCATCAGTTATCCATTTTTTTACTTCTTTTGATAAATTTTCTTGCGTGAAACTTGTTTCTTTTTTTAGAATGATAACAACTGCCTGCATTACTTTATCTGTTTCTTCTTTCCAGCATTTGTTTGCAGCAGTTTCTTCATAGGCTTTGGGCGCCTTAAAAAAGAATTGTGATTCTTCCCACAGGTCAGTAACAAAGGTGATGCGTTCTTTAACAAGTTTTAAAATAGGGTCTAACTTTAGCGGGCTGATTATTTGATGTTGATCAAGTAACTTTTTAAAAGCAGTTTCCAATTTATCATTGTCAAGTTGTTGCAAGTAATGATGTTGAAACCATTTGGTTTTTTCCGGGTCAAATTTTGCCCCGGCTTTGTGCACTCTTTCAAGTTCAAACTCTTGAATAAGTTCATCCAGACTAAAAATCTCCTTTTCTGTTCCGGGATTCCAGCCCAAAAGCGCTAACATATTTACAACCGCTTCAGGCAGATATCCATCTTCTCTATAACCTGAATACTTTTCTCCTTCCGTATTAATCCATTCAAGCGGAAACACCGGAAAACCCATTTTATCACCATCTCGCTTGCTTAATTTGCCCTTTCCAACAGGCTTCATTATAAGCGGAAGGTGCGCAAATACAGGTGCTTCCCAATTAAAGGCATCATACAACAATTGATGCAATGCTAATGAAGGGAGCCATTCTTCGCCACGAATAACGTGTGAAATATCCATTAAATGGTCATCTACAATATTTGCAAGATGATAGGTTGGCATACCGTCGCTTTTGAAAAGTACTTTATCATCCAGCAGGTTTGAATTAACTTCCATTTCTCCACGAATCATATCGTTTAAAACAACGGTGGTATCAACAGGTGTTTTAAACCTGATAACATATGGAACACCTTTTTCAAGCCGATTTTGCAGCTCTTCTTTTGAAATGGTTAATGAATTATCAAGCTTTTCTCTATTGTGGTGGTTGTAAATAAAGGTTTTTCCTTTTTCTTCGTGATCTTTTCTATGGTTGTCAAGACTTTCGTTTGTATCAAATGCATAATACGCCTTATTTGTATTGATTAGTAAGTCGGCATATTTTTTATATAATTGTTTGCGTTCACTTTGCCGGTAGGGCCCAAACCCTTTGTCTTTTCCTATACCCTCATCAAATGGAATTCCACACCAATTTAATGCTTCAACTATATATTCTTCAGCTCCCGGGACAAATCGTTTTTGATCTGTGTCTTCAACTCTTAAAATAAACGTTCCGTTATGTTTTTTTGCGAATAAATAATTAAATAAAGCCGTGCGAACACCACCAATATGAAGTGGCCCAGTTGGGCTAGGCGCAAACCGAACTCTTACATTTTTAGTTAGATCAGTTTTTTTTGACTTAAAGTGAGAATCAGGGTTGTTAATATTCATAAAGTATTTTTTAAGAATCGATGTTTAAAATGACAAATGTTTACATAAAAAGATATACTTTAAATATCATTTTATATGAGGCAAATATACAATTTAAGCCTTATTTATTTAGTTTGTCTATTAGTATATCGATTTGACTGATTTAACACCAAAATCTATTCATGTTAAAGTTTGACTAAGGAAGCATTGATAATTTAGCTTTAACCATTAAAATTCTTAATTTTAGCGGTTAAGAAAAGAGTATAATCAATGAGTAATTTTGACCGTATAATTCAAAAGCTTGAACAATTTATTAAAAAGTACTATTCAAATGAATTGATAAAAGGCTGCATTTTGTTTGTTGCTATAGGCTTGCTATATTTTCTTTTCACACTTTTAGTTGAGATCGGAAGGCG
>NZ_CAXBAN010000280.1:0-3529 GCF_963973675.1 uncultured Planktosalinus sp.
CCAATAGATTTTAAAGATTTGGAAATAACAATTGAAAAAACAATAAACCATGTCGCCGTAATAAAAAAAACATTGCAGGCTGTTAAGGAAAACAACATCCTGAGGATGTATGTCGATGAAACGGTGCTTAACTTTATGGGAGGAAATAAAATGGAAACCTCCCTCCTTGATAATGAAACTGTCGAGGGAACCGTTGCTTTTATTGATATATGCGGATTTACGGCAATTAGTGAAAATGAACCTGCAGACGAGGTAGTAGCAATGCTCAATACCTATTTTGATATTATGGTACATGAAATTATTAAAGAGGAAGGCATCGTCGATAAATTTCTTGGTGATGCTGTAATGGCCTCCTTCAAAGGGGAGTTTCATCTTGACCGGGCAATGGATGCGAGTTTGAATATTAGAAAAGCCATTTATAATGCAGATATCAAAATAGGGTCTAAAACCTACAAACCTGAAGTTTCCATCGGAATAAACAGCGGGGAGATGGTATGGGGCAATATTGGATCTGTCACTTTGAGAAGACTGGATTATACTGTAATCGGGGACGCTGTAAATGTAGCTGCAAGATTACAGGCAGCAGCCAAAAAAGGTCAGATCCTTATAAGTGAAGCAAATTATGAAAAAGTAAAGGAATCTTTTTCCTGTAGCCGGGTGGCAGAAATAAAAATGAAAAATAAAGAAAATCCCCTTACTGTTTATGAGATCCTGAGTTAAGGAAAAGCTTTAAAATTAAACACCCTTAGATACTGGGTAATAAACAACAAAATTCTTTAATGATTAACCACAAAAAAATTAATTGGCATTCAATTTTCTCATTGCGCTCTCTTTTATTTACAATGATTGGGATTTTTTTTGCTGTCGTGGGTCTGCAGGGTTTTTTAATCCCAAATAATTTTCTTGACGGAGGGGTAACAGGGGTCTCCATCCTATTACTCGGAATAAGCAGTCTTCATATTAGCATACATTTAATAATCTTCAACTTGCCTTTTGTAATTATAGGATTTAAAAAGATTGGGTACACTTTCGGTATCCACGCAATTATTGCAATTCTATTGCTGGCGGCAGGAATGTATTTTATAGAAATCAATGTTTTCACACAAGACAAAGTACTCATTGCACTTTTTGGTGGGTTTTTTATAGGACTAGGTATTGGGTTTGTTATAAAAGGAGGAGGCGTTATAGATGGTCTTGAAGTTATAGCTCAATACACAGAAAAAAAATCGGCTTTTACATCAGCAGAGATCATTTTGGCCCTCAATATCATCATCATTTTAGGGGCGGCATACCGGTTTGGTATCGAGACCGGTATGTATTCTATTCTTGTATATTACACTGCCATGAAAACCACAAATTATATTGTTGATGGCTTTGAAGAATTCACCACTATACATGTAATCTCCAAAGATGCCGTTGCAATTCAAAGCCTTATCGTAAAGGAGCTTGGAAAAGGGATTACAGTATTTAAAGGGGAACGTGGTTACTTGCCCGGCACCTATGAAAAAAAAGAAATTTGCAATATCGTCATGACGGTGGTGACCCGACTGGAAATACATCGGTTAAAAAAAGCAGTATTAAAGGTCGATCCCCATGCTTTTATTTATGTCAACAGTATAAAGGAAGTTAAAGGTGGGGTATTTAAACGTTCATAGAGGATAAAAGTTTAACACAAATTACAATAAATTATGAGTAGCTCAGATCGTATTAACTGGAAGTCAATTTTTTCACTGTCTTCAATGGTGTATACCATTTTAGGCGTTTTTTCTGCCTTTGTTGCATTACAGGGATTTATGATCCCTAATCATTTTTTGGATGGTGGTATTACAGGGATCTCAATTTTAATAGAGGAAGTTTTTCATATTCCTTTCAGTGCTTCATTCATCCTTTTCAATTTGCCGTTCATTTTCATGGGCTATAAGAAAATAGGAAAGACCTTCAGTGTAAATGCTCTTTTGGCTGTTCTGTTACTTGCTGCCCTTATGACTTTTGTAAGCTTTCCACAAATTACCAGTGACAAGGTGCTTATCGCAGTATTTGGCGGTTTTTTTATTGGATTGGGGATCGGTCTTGTTATACGCGGTGGCGGGGTAATAGACGGGCTGGAAATCATTGCCCACTATACCAATAAAAAAATTGGTTTCTCTACAAGTGAAATTATTTTGGCCTTTAACACCCTGCTCTTCATTGGCGCTGCTTTTGAATTTGGAATTGAAACAGCAATGTACTCCATCCTGGTTTATTTTACAGCTATGAAAACTTCAGATTATGTGGTTGACGGATTTGAAGAATTTACCGCCTTAACTATTATTTCCAAAGAATATGAAATGGTAAAATCTGTGATAGTAAATGATTTTGGAAAGGCTATCACCGTTTATAAAGGAGAAAGGGGTTATCTTCCATCCAGTTTTGAGATAAAACAGGATTGTGATATTGTAATGACTATTGTAACCAGAATAGAGATACACAGGATTAAGGAAACCATAAAAGAGTTGGATCCCAATGCATTTTTTTACGTGCAAAGGATCAAGGAAGTAAAAGGTGGATTGGGAAAACATAATAACAAGCAGCATTGACAGACAAAATATTTGAAAATAGCTATAAGAAAGTTATAAGCCGATTGGAAAAGGAACTTCCTGACTCGCTGGCCTATCACAATGCGCACCACACCGAATTTGTAGTTGAAAAAGCTAAAATGCTTGCGGATTATGAAAATATAAAGGGAAGAAACCTGGAACTCATAAAGATTGCAGCACTGTATCATGATACCGGGTTTTTGTTAAATCGGGAAGATCACGAAAGCAATAGCTGCCAAATAGCCACCCAGGACCTTCATCCTTCACTTCTAACCCAAAAGGAATTGGATACAGTATGCGGAATGATCATGGCTACAAAAATTCCGCAAAGACCACATAATATTCTGGAAAAAATAGTAGCAGATGCTGACTTATTTTATCTGGGCACACCAAAATATACAGAGTTTAGCCGGAAACTTTTTATTGAACTAACACATTTTGATTCTTCAATAAATGAGGATAAGTGGTTGAAGATTCAAATCGGTTTTCTGTCATCCCACAGCTATCACACATCATATGGAAAGGAAGTCCTTGAGCCGGTTAAACGCAATACTTTAAAAGCTCTTATAAAAAATGGTGAATCCTAACAAAGCTATATAACTAAAACAATGCTTCCTCCTGATGGTGATTTAAAATAAAAATCTTCCGCAACATCCTAAAAAAACTAATAGAGCAAAATAAAGTTCATAGCTACATCTTTAACACCATATACAAAATTGTGCTTGTGGTTATTGGAAACATGATTGCTGAGCACCTTATCACAACCCGCCCTCGAGAGGTTTTTCTATGTTGTATGCTTCTCTTGAGCTAGCTCAATCCAAACTGTGCTTTCAACTACCAATTCACAACTCATTATCATACGATTTCTTAATCAACTCCGCCTTAGAGTTGATTTCCAAAGTAGTGTAAATATTCTTGATATGGCTTCTGACAGTGTCTAAGGAAATAAACAA
>NZ_CAXBAN010000281.1:0-3515 GCF_963973675.1 uncultured Planktosalinus sp.
TGAACAATTGTACTCAAGTAAGAGAGACGCTATACAAACAGAAATTTTTGCCGAAACAAACCGACTTCTTGAAGGTCAATTTGTTCAACTTAATGAAGTTTTAGTAAGAGATGTGAAATTGCCTCCCACTATTAAAGCAGCTATTGAGCGTAAATTAAGTCAAGAGCAAGAAGCGTTAGAATATGAGTTTAGACTTCAAAAGGCAGAACAAGAAGCAGAAAGACAACGTATTGACGCAGAAGGGAAAGCAGCTGCTAATGAAATATTAGACGCTTCTTTAACAGATAAAATATTAAAAGAAAAAGGTATTCAAGCAACAATTGAACTTTCTAAATCACCAAACAGCAAGGTGATTGTAATCGGAAGTGGTCAGGAAGGAATGCCAATTATCTTAGGTAATAACTAAAATTATCTTACTTATAAAAACAAAAAAGCTGCATTATAATGCGGCTTTTTTTGTTGCCAATTGTTTAGCCTGACCTATCCAGTCATCACGTTCAATTCTTCCTGGAAAATACTCAATTAATTGAGTGACCGTGGCAATATCATCTTTTGTAAAACCACTTAATTGAGTAAATGAAAAAATTCCTAACTGATTGAGTTTATTTTCAATAAAAGGGCTAATTCCTTCAATCTTTGTGAGATCATCTTTGTCCATTTCATCAGCATAACCAATACTTTCAAAATTTAGTACAGGTTTTAATGAGCTTTTTTTTGAAATAGTTGCTTTTGACGTTGAGTTTTTATGATTCTGAATAATCTTGATGATATCGGGCTTTATTTCGCTAAAGATAGTTTCAATATCATTTACATTGACAGGCTCTTTAAACTGACGCTTATTTTTATAGTCTTTTTTTCTTTTTCCAAAAAAATACCCTATCAAAAAAGCACCAAACATCAAGATAAAGATTTCTATCAAAAATTTTGTTTCAGGGATATTTTCGAGTGTAATTTCCATTTTATTCAATTACAAATTCAATTCTCAAATTGTTTTTTCTACCAGCCACTGTGTTATTGTCATCTATTGGGTTTTCTTCACCTTTTGAAAGTACAGTAAGCCGTTTAGGGTCTACACCTTCTCTGTTGATTAAGTACCACCCTGCTTGTTGTGCATATTTTAAACCCATTTGAAAATTGTCCGCTTTACTTCCTATATTATCTGTATGGCCGATTATTTTCACACTGTAAGATTCATTTTCAGTTAAGATAGTCTTTAATTCTTTTGCAAACTCCTTCAATTCTTTGTTTACAATAATTTTTGAAAAGGTAAATCTTGGGTAGACAATAAAATTTCTCACTTTATTTTTTTCAATTTCCATTAAGTCTTTTTCAGATAACTTAAAGGTTTCTATGCTGATACCACCCGCTGAAAAACCATCATTTGAATATTTAATTTCTTTAATATTACTTTTAAGATTAATTCGTTGTTTGTCAATTCCTAATTTTGCCAGTTCATTTTTGATATATTGACTTCTTTGAATACCAATATTTGGTGTCATGAATTTTTCATTGGCACTGTAATCACTTGAAATAATAATCCCTGTTTCTTTGTTGTCAAACAGATATTTAACTAATGGTTCAAAATAGGTAAGAGATAGCTTTTGAAAAAAAACCGAATCCAAATTTTTCTTAATTGAAAGGGAGTCCAATTCGATTATAAGCTCATTGCTTGGATCAACAATTGAAAGTTTAGCTTGGTTTGGTTCAACGAGGCTTGATAGACTTTCCAGTGATTCATTAACAGGGCTTTTATAAATAGTTGTATCCTTTTTTTCTGCAAAATTATCAGGATTAACCTGAGAAGAAAAAGGTTTGCTGATAAACTCAATTGCACTAATTGAGAGATCAGTTGTAAAGTATAAAAAAGCAACTGAACACCACAAAAGGAAAAATAAAAAAGCGATCAGAAAGTTACGCATAAATACCCCCATTTATAAATTTCAAATCTACTAAAAAGAACAACAGCTATTTGGCATTGCAAAAATCTTTATTAACCAAGTTTTCACAATTAACATTTTCTGTAAAAACAGCTTTCAATAAATTCCTTGACTTGTACTTGATTAGTATCACTAAAATACCTTAATTTTAAAAAAGTTAAAATGTGATACTAAATGGGAAGAAAACGACATAAAAAAAAGGCTAAACAGGGTTTGGCCCCGGGAAGTTTGATTTTCACGGGAGTCCAAAAAATGGAAGAAGTTGAATATACTGTCATGGAATATGACGAGCACCAAGTCATTGAACATAACCCCAAATCAATAGTTGAAATAAATAGTTTAATTGATACTTCATCAAAAACGTTGTGGATTAATATAGATGGAATTCACGACGAATCTGTAATTGAAACCCTCGGTAGTAAGCTTAATGTGCACAAACTATCCTTAGAGGATATTTTGAGTGTGGGTCAACGTCCTAAAATTGATGAATTTGAAGACTATCTTCACATAATTGTAAAAATGGTCATGCTTGATCAGCAAGATGAAATTGAAGATGAACAACTAAGCTTTATATTACATAAAAACATTTTAATTTCCTTTCAAGAAAAATCGGGTGATGTATTTCATGGTGTTAGAAAAAGAATAATTGAAGGAAAGGGGTTTATCAGAAAAAGAGGTTCTGATTATTTACTTTATGCTTTAATTGATTCAGTGGTTGATCATTACTTTTTAATTTTGGAAGCAGTAGGTGAAAAAATTGAAACACTTGAGACAGAGTTATTACTCAACCCGGAAGAATCCGTGCTGGCTAAATTGCATCATTTAAGGCGTGAAACCTTAGAGTTGAGACGTTCTGTTTATCCCTTGAGAGAAGTTATAAGTAGGTTTGAGAAGATAGACGAATCCTTTTTAAACCCTGACGTAAGAGTGTTTATACGAGACCTATATGATCACACAATTCAGGTTATTGAAACTATTGAGGTACTTAGAGAGTCGGCTTCAGGATTACTTGATTTATATATGAATAGTGTCTCAAACAAGATGAATGAAATTATGAAAGTTCTTACCATAATGGCTTCAATATTTATTCCTCTGACTTTCATTGCCGGGGTTTATGGAATGAATTTCGACAATATGCCAGAATTGCATTACAAATATGGCTATCACATAATTTGGGCTGTTATGGTTCTTGTTTTTCTGGGGTTACTTATCTATTTTAAACGCAAAAAATGGTTATAAACTAAATCTATGCAAATATCACCTACACTTTTCACATTTTTAGAGGAATTAAAGCAAAACAACTCTCGAAATTGGTTTGATAAAAACAAAGCAATGTTTCAAAAAGAAGAGAATGATTTAAAATTATTTTTCAATGAAATAACAACCAAACTCAATAGTTTAGATGAAATTGAAAAAACAAAAATATTCAGAATTTACAGAGATGTGAGGTTCAGTAAAAATAAACTCCCCTATAAAACCAATCGAAGTGCCAATTGGATCAGGAGTGGCGCACACCGTCGCGGAAGTTATTATTTACAACTCGAGCCCAACAATTCATTTGTGGCTTGTGGGTTTTTT
>NZ_CAXBAN010000282.1:0-3499 GCF_963973675.1 uncultured Planktosalinus sp.
AAAGAATTCAGTAATATAAGCCACGGATACGATTCCTCCGGTCAACAATATTACCTTGTTCATATATTCAATGTGCAGTAGCGTAATATAATCCTGAAGATTAACCACTTTTCTCATAATAATAAGCAAGGTTTGCACCATTGCAAATCCTGAGAAAATCGCACCGGCAACGAAATAAGGAGGGAAAATCGTACTGTGCCAACCAGGAACTACTGATGTAGCAAAGTCAAAAGATACAATCGTGTGTACCGAAAGTACCAAAGGTGTTGCTAAACCGGCAAGTACTAAAGATACTTCTTCAAAACGTTGCCAGTCTTTTACACGTCCACTCCATCCAAAACTAAGTATACCGTATATTTTCTTTTGAAATTCATTTGTTGTTCTATCACGAAGCATTGCAAAATCAGGAAGTAAACCAGTCCACCAGAAAACAAGTGACACCGATAAATACGTTGAAATTGCAAAAACGTCCCATAACAACGGTGAGTTAAAGTTTACCCATAAAGAACCAAACTGGTTAGGAATAGGTAAAACCCAATATGCTAACCAGGGACGTCCCATGTGAATAATAGGGAACAAACCAGCCTGAACTACAGCGAAAATTGTCATTGCTTCTGCAGAACGGTTTACTGCCATTCTCCATTTCTGGCGGAATAATAATAATACTGCAGATATTAATGTTCCGGCGTGACCAATACCTACCCACCAAACGAAGTTGGTAATATCCCATGCCCATCCAATGGTTTTGTTCAATCCCCAAACTCCGATTCCTGTAGAAACGGTGTAAATGATACAACCTAATCCCCACAAAAATGCAATTAAGGCAATAGTAAATACAATGTACCAGGATTTATTTGCTCTCCCAAGTACAGGCGCTCCTACTTCAACACTTATATCATGATAAGTTTTCTCTCCGGTAACAAGAGGTTCTCTTATAGGTGCTTCGTAATGTGACGACATATTTCTTTAAAATTGATTCTTATTACTTAATTATTATGCTTCAGCAGTATTGGTAATTTTAGCCTGATACATTACGTTTGGCCTTGTACCTAAACTTTCCATCATACGGTAAGTTCTATCATCCTCTTGTAATTTAGAAACTTTAGACTCTTCGTCATTAATGTCTCCAAACACAATTGCTCCGGTATCACAAGCCGCTGAACAAGCTGTACGGAATTCTCCATCTTTCACTGGTCTACCTTCACGCTTGGCATCAAGAATCGTTTTTTGTGTCATTTGAATACACATAGAACATTTTTCCATAACTCCACGTGAACGAACTACAACATCAGGGTTTAACACCATACGACCTAAGTCGTTATTCATGTGATAGTCAAATTCTTCGTTTTGAGCGTAATTAAACCAGTTAAACCTTCTTACTTTATAAGGACAGTTATTTGCACAATATCTTGTACCCACACATCTGTTGTAAATCATTTGATTTTGACCCTGGCGACCATGAGACGTTGCCGCAACCGGACAAACTGTTTCACAAGGAGCGTGGTTACAGTGTTGACACATTACTGGCTGAAAAGCAACCTGAGGATTATCATACGAAGGATTTTCAATGACATCATAAGTCTCGAATGCTCCTAGATTATTCAGTTTCTCCTGCTCTTCTACAAAAGTATCCCCGGCAGAATAATATCTGTCGATTCGTAACCAGTGCATATCCCTGAACTTTCTAACTTCATCCTTTCCAACAACTGGAACGTTATTTTCAGAATGACAAGCAATAACACATGCGCCACAACCTGTACAGGCATTAAGATCAATAGACAGGTTAAAGTGATGCCCAATAGTACGGTCAAAAGACCTCCAGATATCTGCTTTTTGATCACTAACAGGAATTTCCTGATGATTATAGTCGACCTCAGGAACACCATTCCATTGATGCTTACTATTTGATGTTAAAACAGAAAGAGTAGTCTCTTTAAGAATATCATCACGTCCCGCTAAGGTACTTTGCATTTGCACACTTGCAAATTCATGTACACCTGCAGCTTTTTCTATACTAACATTTTGAAATGCACTAAAGTTCTTATACAAAGGGTAAGCATTTACACCTACTTGCATTTCCTTCTGCATTCCTTCTTTCTTACCATACCCCAAAGCTAAGGCTACAGAGCCTTTAGCCTGACCTGGCTGAACAATAACAGGAACATTTTTTACAGTAGTATCACCAACACTAATATTCACATAACTACCATTTAAAGCTCCATTGGAAACAATTTCGTTTTCAAGCTCCAGCTTATCAGCATCTGCTTGCGAAATCATTAGATAATTATCCCAAGTTGTTCTGGTAATAGGGTCTGGAAGCTCTTGTAACCAAGGGTTATTAGCCTGATTCCCATCACCCATTGAAACTTTGGTATAAAGTGTAAGTTCAAACTCACTTTCTTCCTGAGCAGAAGCATTCATCTTTCTTAAAGAAGAAACATCATTCGCTGAGGAAGCAAAACCTTCAAGCACTGTTGTCCCTACAGGACTAGTACCCTCAAATACTCCATCATGAAGTGCCTGATTCCACCCACCTGTTAAATTACCAGACCATGTTTCTTTGATATAATCATGATAAGACTGGCTATTTCCTGACCACTTTAATAAACAGTCCTGAAATTGACGGGTATCAAATAATGGTCTAATTGTTGGCTGCATTAAGCTAAACTGGTTATCAGTAAACTGAATATCTCCCCAGCTCTCCAGGTAATGAGGAGTAGCCGCAATATATTTACAAAGTTTAGCAGTTTCATCCTCTTTCATTGTAAATGAAACCGACACTTCTACATTTTTCAATCCTTCAATAAACTCCGATGCATTAGGCAAACTATAAGCCGGATTCACTCCAACCACCATAAGTGCGCCTACACTACCATCGTTCATGTCTTTAACTAACTCGGCTACCTGAGCACTATTACCCTGGCGCGTCATTCGTGCATTATCGGTATCCATAATTGAACTACCTAATGCTTCATTTATAGCCAGAACCAGTGATTGAGCATCTGCATCTGGAATACCAGAAACCACAACTCCTTTACTACCAGCTTTTCTTAACTGACTTGCTGCTTTCACTACAGCATCATCAATTTTAGAGGGAAGTTCGCTTGTAGAACCTCCTCCTACAATATATCCATACAAAGAAGCAAGTATTGCCTTTTGCTCAGATGGTTTTACAGGAACACGTTTATCGGCCTTGGCACCTGCCAAAGACAGGTTGGATTCGAATTGCACGTGTCTTGACATTTTTCCATTTTTTGGGATACGACTTTGCGCATAACTAATATCATATCCTCCGCCTTGCCAGCCACCCAGAAAATCTGCCCCTATAGAAACTATAGTTTCAGCTTGGGTAAAATCATAATTTGGCAATGCTCTTCTTCCATATCTAGACTCAAAAGCAGAAAGCGCTGCATCTTCAGAAACCGCATCATACGCCACATGTTTTACATTTGGATACTTCGCGCTAAAATCCTGAATTAATTTAGTCGTACTAGGGCTA
>NZ_CAXBAN010000283.1:0-3498 GCF_963973675.1 uncultured Planktosalinus sp.
CATTTGATTGGATGGATTTGGTAATGTATACTGTAGGAATAACAATCATACTTGGTACGGAACTTTGGGTAGGAAAACGAAGATCAATCCTCAAACTTAAAGAGATTTAATCAATCAACCGTTTTTCAATATAATTGGAGTTCATCACCCCCAACGCACCCATATAAGTCATTTTAAAAGTAACCACATCACCCACTTTGTAGTTTTTGGTAGTGTCGGTAACATTGAGCACAAGCATATCTGAACTCGCACCAATAAAACTCAACTCAGCATCAACCGCTTTTAAAAACTCAATTTTTGTGATATCAAGTAGACCTATGTCCAGAATAGCGCGTTTTTGAAGCGTTCCAAATTCACTTTCGTCAATTTCAAAGGTCTCCCCGGAAGGGTTGGCTTCCATTTCACCATAAGGAATTGCTGGTTTTTTAGTGATTTCTATGATTTCAGAATGAAGTAAAAATACATCATCCTGCATGCCGTCTATCGTTTCATTTTCAAAAAGATCAACCCCAAAAAATAAGGTTTCGCCAATCCTGAAATGATTCACCCCTTTAGGAACCAACCCTTTCATTAACAATGGAACCATAACTGAGGACCCACCCGAAACACCTATTATTTTTTTGCCAAACTTTGCCTCAATTAATTGCTCATACAAACTTAGCTGAATCAACTTGTCCTTACTGGGCATTACACCACTCAGGCAATTGAGATTGGAACCAATGCCCACTACTTCAATGTTGGGGAGCTCAAAAACTTTTTGATAAAAATCAATCAAATCTTCGCCCATAATCCCTTCACGCAAATCCCCCAACTCAATCATGATAATTACCCTGTGAATTTTATCTTGTTTGACAGCCTCTTTTGAAAGCCATTTGATGGTGATGTATTCCGTGTTAAAACTCACATCAGCAAACCTGATAATGTCCGGAATGATTTTTTTTGCCGGTGGCTTTATATAAATGGTTTCTTTATGAGGGGCAAGTTTCTTAATGGTTTTCAGGTTGCCCAGACGGGCGTCACAAACCTGTTCGGGGCCCAGGGTAAGAATGTATTCCAAGTATTTTTCGTTACCGCAAAGCATTTTTAAAACAGGAGCCCATTCAATACTGTTTTTTTCAAACATCGTTTGCAGAAATTGGTAATTGTGTTTTAAAGAAGATTTACTTAAAGTGACAAATGCCATATTTTGTGTGTTGTGACTTGAGAGTCTATTTTTTTACAGTTAAATACAAAAGTAAGGAAATTAAAACGCCTGCAAGAATGGGGTCAAACCCAAAAGGAATTTCAATTTCCAGAAAAGTTAAAAGTAATGTTGAAAATCCGCCAAAAAGCATGGATAGTATTGCTGCTAAAGGTTTTTTCTTTTTTGACCAAAGCATCCCCAAAACGGGAACCAACAAACCCGAAACCATAAAGGCATAGGACAGTAGCATTAAATCGAGCACACTAGTCATATAACTGGCAATCAAGACAGCAGTGAAACCAATTAGAAAAGTGATGATTTGAGAAATCAAGATTGCTTTAGGGTTGTTTTCTTTCAGCCCAAGTATATCTGTTACAAAATTACCTGAAGATGCCAGTAAACAACTATCTGCCGTAGACATAATCGCAGAAAAATAAGCAGCCATCATTAAGCCCATTAAACCCGCAGGAAGAATGTTTTTTAATAACAAGGGCAATCCAATTTCAGGATCCATTGCTGCAACTTCAGCAAAACCATCTGCAATAAAGAGACCTTGTTCAGCACCCACTCGGGCAAGTAACCCCAGGGCAATTCCCATAAATGCCATCACTGGCCACTCAAACAACCCGGCAATATACCAGGCCTTTTTAGCTGTTTTTTCATCTTTGCAGGCATAAATGCGTTGATAAAGCGTCATACCCACAAACCAGATGGGTACGATGGTGATAAACCAATTCGCAAACTGTACCCAGCTGAGGTTGGTAAGAGAGAAAAATTCTGAAGGTAAAACAGCTTGCATGGCTTCCCAGCCACCCAGTTTAAAATAGGCGATGGGAATTCCAACAAAAATAAGCCCAATCATCAAAATCGCCCACTGAAAAGTGTCCGTATATATCACTGCTTTGATACCGCCAAAAACAGTATAAACAACAGCCACAGCACCCATTATGTAAAGTGCGTGTAGTAAATCCAATTCAGGAAAAGTGCCAACAGCAAGCTTGGCTCCTGCCAGTAATTGAGAGGAGGTAAAACCTAGATAACCAATAAACGAAATGATGCCTGCAACCAAAGCCACAGTAACACCATAATTTTCTTTTAAAAGCTGAGGAAAAGTCAAAAATTGAAAGCGATGCCCTTTTTCAATCACCTTGGGAATGAGTAAAACCGCACTTAACCAGGCACCAATCAATCCGGTAAATAACATCCACGAACCGGAAAGCCCCATAATAAAACCAAGACCACCCAGACCAATGGAAAACCCGCCACCCACATCAGTGGCTACAACAGATAAACCCACATGCAAACTGCCCATATTCCGGCCGCCCACGTAGTAGTCGTTAGTATTTTTATTTTTTCTATAGAAGTAAAACCCGATTCCAAGAACCAAAATCAGGTAAATCACAAATACTAAAATGTCTAAAATGGGCATAGCCTATTTTTTGAGTCTCATTTCAAGGTATTTGTTTGAAAAACCAAGCCTTTCGTAAAGTCTTTTTGCGGGATTGTCAGGTTCAACGTGCAAGGCAATATCTCCTTCGGCAAGTGTGATGGCTTTTTCCATTAAAGCTTTGCCAACACCTTTGCCTCTTGTTTTTTCATGCACAGCAATATAAACCAATATGTTTTCAGGAATATAACCTGACATGCCTGTTTTGTTGACAATGGTAGCACCAAGGATGGCATCCTTTTCTTTAATGACCAAGGCAAAACCGCCAAATGCGGCAGGGTTTTCCATGGTAGCAAATTCCAAACAACTCATTATGTGTTCTTTGGGATCACCATATTGGCCAAGATGATTGTATAAAAAATCTACAACCTCTTGTTTCTCATCTGCATCGGGTTTAAGAGTACTGGTGTAAATTTTAAACGAGTGCATAGAGCTTATTTTTTAAATGTTTTCCTGATCTCTCAAGCCTTGAATGTAAGAAGCCTTTTGAATTTCTTTTCTTCTTTTGACAGATTTTTTTGTAAACTGTTGGTTTTCACGCAATTTTTGAAGCACTTTGGTGTTTCTGAATTTGTGCTTCATACGCTTCAATGCGCGCTCAATGTTTTCTCCGTCTTGTACTTTTACTTTTAACATACGTATTTTTTGATGATTTAAACAGGCATTGTTATAGTAACAAAACCCTTATTTTTTAGTAAAACTGATAAGTGATTATCATCAAGCCGAAAAGGCTCTAAATTTTAGCAGTCATTCTGAAGGCGCAAATTTACAAATAAAATATCACTTAGACCTAGTGCTGTTTAAAATATATGAATTGAGACTAATAGAGCTTCAATTCTTCCCCAAACTTCAAACCAAATCGTTTTCT
>NZ_CAXBAN010000284.1:0-3488 GCF_963973675.1 uncultured Planktosalinus sp.
ACCAGTCCACCAGTAAACCAGTCCACCAGTCCACCAGTCCACCAGTCCACCAGTCAACCAGTCCACCAATCAACTTCATTAAAAAAAATGACCCGCAGTTCTAAAAAGAACATTGGGCCATTTCCAACCAACCAATTATAAAAACTTTTAACTTCTTGCTTTATTCACTTCCGCCACCCAAGGCACGGTACAACTCCACTACCGCAAGCAGTTGTTGCAGTCGGGTAGTGGTGACCTGCACTTCAGCATTCAGCGCACTTTCACGGGCAGTAAGGACTTCCAGGTAATTGGCCATTCCATTCTCAAGGAGGTCTTCGGCATAGCGTGTAGCGCGTGTGAGGGCTTGCAGTTCTTGTACTTTGAGTACTTCTTTTTCAGAAGCAGCCTGATAATCATACAGGGCATCTGTCACTTCTCGTGCGGCTGTGAGCAGCGATTGCTTGAATTGCAGATAAGCAATTTCCTGTTGTGTTTCAGCTACTTCAAACTGTGTTTTGAGTTGCCTGCGGTTGAATAAGGGTTGCACTATATTCCCCACCAGAGTTGCAAACAGCGAATTCGCATTCAGCAGTTGGTCTAACTCCAAACTTTGAAATCCACCGGTTACTGAAAGTCCGACAGAGGGGTATAAGTTACTGCGCGCTACATTGGTAAGCTCAAAGGCTTCCACAAGGCGATATTCAGCTGCAGCCACATCAGGGCGGTTGCTTAATAACTGTGCAGGATACCCTGTTTTTAGATGAGGAACCAGTACCTGATCTTCAAATGAAGCGCGGGCAATCGACTTGGGTTCACTGCCCAACAAAATTGAAAAACTGTTTTCCAATAGGCTGATGTCCCTATCTAAATCCACCAGCATTCCCTGTGCATTGAGCAACTGAGCCTGGGTTTGCTGTACCGCTACTTCGGTAACAATACCCGCCTCTTTGAGGGCTTTAGTGGTTTCCAGGCTGTGAGTGCGGTTGGCTACAGTGCGTTCCAGGAGTTCCTTTTGAGTATCCAGCGTCAGCAATTGAAAATAAAGCGATGCAATGCTGGAAACCAAACGGGTTTGTACTGCCTGACGGGCAGCAGTGGTTTGCAGAAAACCGGCTTGTGCTGCGCGTTTACTACTTCTTATTTTTCCCCAGATATCGGCCTCCCATCCCAGAGTACCGGTGAAATCATATTGGGTAACATTGCCGTCAAACAAAGCGCCAAACTGACTGTTCTTTGAAAGTTCCTGATGGGTAACCTGAGCCTGCAAGCTTAAGCTGGGTAAGTAGCCGGCTTTGCCTTGCTGATAATAGGCCTGAGCTGCGTCCATCTGTTGCAGGGCAATCTGAAGGTCGATGTTGTTTGCCAAACCTGTTTCAATGTGGCCAACTAGTAGCGGGTCAGTAAAAAGTTCCTTCCACGAAAGACTTGCAATACTGCTGCTGTCAGCAATGGGTGCTATAGAACGATAGGAGGTGTCACTCAGCACTGCTTCATTGGGTCGCTCATAGTCTTTGGCAACAAAACACGATTGCAGACTCAAAGCGATAAGGCTGGTGATGGTAAGGGTTTTTAATGTTTTCATCTGATGGTTCATGTGAATGCTGTTAATCTGCTGTTTTAGTAATCTTGTCTTGTACCCACTGAAAAAAGATGTACAGGATGGGGATGACAAACACCCCAATCAGAGTTCCTACCAGGAGTCCGCCAACGGCTCCGGTTCCAATGGCATTGTTTCCGCGGGCACCAATTCCACCGGCAAATACCAACGGCAACAGCCCGATGATAAAGGCAAAGGAGGTCATCAAAATGGGACGCAAACGCACTTTGGCACCTTCAAGGGCTGCTTCTAAACGACTGTAACCCGCTTTGCGGCGCTGGATGGCAAACTCTACAATTAAGATGGCGTTTTTGGCGAGCAGTCCCAATAACATAATCAGGGCAATTTGAAAGTAGACGTTGTTCTCCAGTCCGGCCAGGTTGGTGGTCATATAGGCACCCATCACTCCCACAGGAAGAGATAACAAAACAGACACCGGCAGAAGGTAACTTTCATATTGGGCGGCCAGGATAAAGTACACAAACAAAATACTCAATAAAAAGATAAAAGTGGTTTGGTTTCCGGCATTGATTTCCTCACGGGTCAAACCTGAAAAGTCTACTGAGTAATTGGAAGGTAGTGCCGTTTGGCTCACCTCCTGAACAGCGGCAATCGCATCTCCGGTGGAATAACCGGGAGCCGCTGCTCCATTGACACTGGCAGCGTTAAACAGGTTGAATCGGGTAACCGATTGCGGACCGTATACACGTTTCAGGTCTACAAATTGACTAATGGGAGCCATATCGCCCGCTGTATTTCTTACAAAAATACTGTTCAGGCTTTCAGGGGAATTCCGGTCTTCAGGGAGTGCTTGTACATACACGCGGTATTGCTTCCCAAATCGAGAGAAGTCGGCAGCATACACACTTCCGATATAGCCCTGCATGGCACTCAAAATGGTGTTGACACTAATACCCGCTTCTTTGGCTTTGGGAATGTTGATGTCCATTTCATACTGGGCGTAGTTGGTGTTGAAAGAGGTTTGTGCATACAAGACCTCCGGACGCTGGGAAAGCGCTTGTAAATAAGTTTGGGTGGTTTCACTCAGGTCATTAAAACTTCCTCCGGAACGGTCAAGGACCTTCATTTCAAACCCGGCAGAAGCTCCAAAACCGGGAACACTGGGGGGTGCAAAAAACAGAATCTTGGCATCGGGAATGGTGGAGGCAGCCCCAAACAATTGCCCGGTAATGGCATCGACTGTAAGAGCATCGGTGGTGCGTTCATCCCAGTTGTCCAGTTTGATAAATCCAATTCCAAAGTTACTTCCGGCACCGTTTAAGATGCTGAAACCACTAACGAGTGACACATCCGAAACACCGGGAATCTGACGTATCTTGTCATTGAGCTCGTGCATCACTTCCACACTTCGGTCGATCGTCGCCCCGGCCGGTAACTCGATGTTTGCAAACACCAGTCCGCGATCTTCATCGGGTACAAATCCCTTGGGGGTAGTGAGGGAAGCCCAGTAAATCAAACCTACCGAAACCAGCAGGATGAGTACGGTAATCCATTTGTGCTTATACAGAAAGCCCAGCGAACGGACATACCGCTTTGTGGTGGCGGTAAAACCGGCATTGAAGGCCACAAAAAAGCGACCTAAAAAACCTTTTTTGGCTGTTTTTTCGTTGTGAGGTTTTAAAAACAAGGCACTTAAAGCCGGACTCAAGGTCAACGCATTGATGGCGGAGATGGCAATGGCCACCATCAGGGTAACGCCAAATTGCTCATAAAAAACCCCGGTAGGGCCCTGGATAAAGGTTACGGGTATAAAAACAGCACCCATTACCAGTGTAATGGAAATGATGGCACCGGTAATTTCACTCATCGCTTTGTGGGTGGCCTCCAGTGCAGACGAAGCTCCTTCTTCCAGCTTGGCATGCACTGCTTCAACCACCACGATGGCATCGTC
>NZ_CAXBAN010000285.1:0-3482 GCF_963973675.1 uncultured Planktosalinus sp.
TGTTCGATCTTCATTACACTTCTTTTCTTAAAAGTAGGGAATTTAGTTTAGGGGAAGAATGGGACGATGAATTGTTGCCATTGTTTGTAACCCTCCCTAAATGGAATAAAATCGTTGTCATTTCGAACCGACCGAAGGGAGTGTGAGAAATCTGAATGGTTACAGGAGATTTCTCAATCGTCGCCGTGCTCCTCATGTCGAAATGACAATGGACGGTGTAAACCAAGTGCCCCACAAGATACAATCTTGCGGTAGCAGGGAATTTAGTTTAGGGGAGAAGGGGGCGATGAATTATTGCATTGGTTGTAACCCTCCCTAAATGGAAAAAATCGTCGTCATTTCGAACCGACCGAAGGGAGTGTGAGAAATGGGAATGGTTACAGGAGATTTCTCAATCGTCGCCGTGCTCCTTATGTCGAAATAACGATGGACGGTGTTAACCAAGTGCCCCACAAGATAAAATCTTGCGGGAGCAGGTGCTACTGTCATTTTACCTCAAAGTTCAGGTATTCCGATTTAAATTTTTCAGGATTATTTTTCATTTCCATTTGTAACTTATATTTATTGAATTTAATGGTTTTTTCGGTTGCTATTTTCCTACCGATTATTAGTCCACAGATGGCAATCACTATATTATAGAAATTTTGGAAATCAGAGTTCTCTTTAAAAATACCACTATTAGGTTCGTCAATTTCAATAAAGATTTCTATCAGTTTTTTGAGTAGCTTTTTTTCGTAAGAAAGAGTGTGAGCTATTTGATTCCTTAGTTTATTAACATCAATAATGCTTTGTTTTAAAGAGTCAACCCTTTTAAAAAGGCCTAAAAGTTCAGAGATTGTAATTTTATTGTGAAAAGTGAAGCTCGTTTTATCAATATTGATTCCGCCGTCATTAACATCATTTATGAATTTATTTAGAGAATATTCGATTAAAATATGTCCTTTGATTATTAGCAATTCTAAGTCCTCAATATTATCCAATTCATTTAATAGCAAATTCTCAAATTCGGGATCACTCATTTTTTGAATTTTCATTTTTTTGATTCCAGCTAACGTTGTTGTATATGTTTTGTTGCGTGTTTCAAGCAACTAATTGAGTAAACAGTTACCGACCAAGAAAGTCCGCGAGGATTTTCAGAAGTAGGCGAGAACAAGCAATTACTATAGCCAATGTTGTACAGTGTTTTTATTCAGATATTTTGATTAATTTTTTAATAAATTTCTTATGGGTTCTATTTTTAATAATAAATGAGGTCATAAAAATATATCCTAAAAATATTAGTCCAGCACTTATGCTTTTTTCCAGAGTCCAAGGAGTTTCAACTTTAACCCTTTCATTAATTCTAATCATTTGAATCATTCCAGCAATAGTTAATATTAAACCAATACCTGCAAATATTAATGAGAAATGACTTTCCCCAACTTTCTTAATTTCTTTTACATCTTTTATTCGAGCATCAACTAAGATTTCAGTTTCTTCTGAGTTAGAAACAATAGATTTAATCGTGAAACTATCTTTGCTGTTCATTAAAACAGGAGTAATTATAATTTCATTTCCCTCGGTCACTAATTCTGTAATCAGTGATTTTGGATTTGATTCAATTATTTCAGCACTTAAGATTTCAACACCTGTATCGAAAATGAAACGAATAGGTCTTTCGTAATCTTCAGATGGTATTCCGAGGTTCCCTGAATTTGAAATTTTTAGCTCATAAAAATTCACATTTTCAACTTCAGAATTATTATATAATATTTTGATTTTACCCTCTAATTTTTCTTTTGATGTCAGAAGTGCCGTTTTTGAAGTTATTTCATAAGAAATAGCTTTTTTTCTTCGTTGAAGAAAGAAGATTATAAGGGTAATTACAATAGTTAAAAAAGCTATAATTACACCAATAAAATTCCAAATCTGGTCTCTAAAAATTTCCCAATTCATTATATTTAAATATCTGTATTTTGGTTTTTCGATTAAATGGTGGACAACTTGTTTATAGCGGTGTAAAAGCCATCAGCCATCTAATATCACCGAAATTTCCCTCAAAACCAACAGGTTAATCTATATAATTGTAAGAAGTTATCAACTAACAACTGTTTTCTATTTCCGGATAAAATGTATATTTGGAGTGCTACACTTATCGAAATTAAGGTGCCTATCCAACCTCATTTGAACAATTATTGGACAGGCAAAAGGGTGAAAGTCCCCAGACCTTCAAGGCACCGCTTTGATGAGTGTAGCAGTGACCTGTCCTCTTTTTAACTTTAAATTCTTTTGTTATGCTACACTCAAAAGGTCAAGAAAGCTGCCCCGAAGGCAGTAGCGCGAATGCGCAAAGCGCTCCCAAAATGCCCCACATGCTCAGCCCGGCCCAGGTACAATTGCTAGACTACGCCGATGCGCTGGATGGCCCCCATCTGGTAAAATCCCTAAAACTGCTGCACGATATTGCCGTGTATCACTCCACCGAACCTATTGATGAGGAAGAAAAGGACGCACTCTACCTTATAAAAGGGCTGTGGGAGTGTGTTGAGGGTATTGTTGGTGAAGGGTTTTGGGTAAAAGGGTGAAGGGTTTTGGGTAAAAGGTTGAAGGGTGAAGGGGTGAAGGGCGAAGGGTGAAGGGTGGGAGGGCCTTTGCGGCCCTCTTTTGTTTTTATGCTTAGTGTTGTTTTTATTCTATAATCGTCTTTAAATGGTCCTTGGAGCCCGTCATTTGCCAATGGCCCAACGAAATAGGGATGTTGCCGATACTGTTCAGGGTATCAAAAAAGTCTTTCGGGGCAAAGGGTTCGCCCTGTAGCTCTTTTTGTCGGGCATAATCGGCCAAGGCAGCTTCCAACAAATATTTACCGGTAATATAACTGGAGCCATACCCGGGTTGGCGCAAATAGAGGTGTTGCTCAAAAATGAGCAGTTCCTTTTCGGTCTTCATCCATCCGCGAGGGGTGTATTCACTGTGAATTCCTCCGGCTTCCTCCATGGTCATTTCGTTGGCGTGGGCATATAACGATCCCAAACCTCTGGCCGCACGCTGCGCGATCATAATATATACGATCTCTTTGGTTCTTGGGCTATCGTCGTACAGACCTGCTTGCATAAACATTTCTTCCACGGCGGTGGCGGTTCCTTCGTTCCTAGAATCCCAAATATTATATAATAAAGGGCCTTTTCGTATCTCACTTTTATGGGGTTCCAAATCCATGCGGGCCAGTTCAAACCAATGGTAAAAATGGGAGTATAGCGGTCTGGCATCGTAATGCTCGCCAATGGAGAAGAAATTACGTTGCTCCTCGGGTATAAATTCGCCCAAATGCTCGCGTAAGGCAGGGTCAAAATAGGGTTTTACGGTAACAATGTCCTGCTGCTCCAGAAAATTGATCAAGCTTTTGGCAGAGGCATCGGCCATTTTATCATAGGCTTCGGGAGAATCCGCAGCGACCAACTCGGGCAGGTTCCTGTTTCTGTGTTCCTCTAACTTTAACGAAG
>NZ_CAXBAN010000286.1:0-3472 GCF_963973675.1 uncultured Planktosalinus sp.
AATTGTAGCGCGCCACCTGATCAAATGTTTCCTGGGTAATTGCCACCGTGGGTGCTTTACATTCAATAACCACCTCAATGCTGCCATCCCTGTTAAAGACTACTATGTCATATCTCTTTTTCGTATGGTTAAGAAGGAGCTCTTTCTCTATATTGATGTGATTTTTAGGATATTTTTTTTCGCGAATTAAAAACTGAACCACATGTTGTCTTACCCATTCTTCAGGAGTAAGGACAATAAACTTTTTACGAATTTCATCAAAGATGGAAATTTTATTTTTGCTACTTTTGAAGCGAAAGCTGTATGCGGGAAAGTGGAGCTGTTGCATCACACAAAAATGATAATTTTTTTTCAATGGAAGAAGTAAAACGTTTAGTAAACAACATAAAAAACGGAAACATACACCCTGTTTATCTGTTAACTGGTGAAGAACCTTATTTTATTGACTTTGTTTCTGATTTTATTGAAAAAAATTTACTTGAGGAAGAGGAGAAAGCATTCAATCAAACGGTGCTTTATGGGCGTGATGTTACGATAGATGATATTGTAAGCAATGCGAAGCGGTACCCTATGATGGCAGAACGGCAGGTATTGATTGTTAAAGAAGCTCAGGATCTTTCACGAACGATTGAAAACCTAGCGACCTATTGTGCAAACCCACAACCATCCACTGTTTTGGTACTTTGTTATAAGTACAAAAAAATTGATAAGCGGAAAGCACTTTATAAAGCAATCAAAAAAAATGGAGCCATCATTGATGAGAAAAAGTTATATGAAGACAAGGTTTCAGGATGGATCACTAAGCTTATGGAGTCCAAAGGGTATTCAATTTCGGTGAAAGCTTCTGTAATGCTGGTGGAATTTTTAGGCAATGACTTAGGCAGAATTTCAAATGAAGTAGATAAACTCACTCAAATAGTTAGGCCTGAGCAACAAATCACACCTGAGGTAATTGAGTTAAATATTGGTATAAGTAAAGACTTCAACAATTTTGAACTTCAAAACGCAATAGGGAGTAAAGACATTCAAAAAGCATTCAGAATCATTACTTATTTTTCACAAAACCCAAAGGATAATCCTTTGGTCATGACGGTTGCCCTATTGTATTCTTACTTTTCCAAAGTATTAAAATACCACGCACTTCCATCAAAAAGTAATGCTGCCCGGGAATTGGGTATCAATCCCTATTTTGTAAAAGACTATCAATTGGCGGCCAAAAACTACCCAATGAAAAAAGTGAGTGCTATTTTAGCTAAACTCAGGGAAACAGACATGAAAAGCAAAGGGGTAGGAGCTGCCAATGTTTCAGATGGCGATTTGTTGAAAGAATTGTTGATCGTGATTTTTGCGTGATGGTTTATTATTCTAATTTTACATTTCAAAATTAATTTATGGCAACATTCAAATCCTGGGTTCAGGCTGCCCGTTTACGCACACTTCCTCTATCGTTTTCAGGAATTATTGTAGGTACGGCGATGGCATTGGATGCAGGAAAATTCGACGTCATAATTTTTATCTTAGCTTTGCTGACCACTCTTGGGTTTCAGGTTTTGTCTAATTTTGCCAACGACTATGGGGATGGTATTAAAGGAACCGATAACGCCGATAGAGTAGGCCCCAAGCGGGCACTTCAAAGTGGCTTATTGACAGAAACAGAATTAAAAAACGGAATGATTCTCACGGCATTGCTTACTCTTTTTGTTGCAGTTATTTTAATATATGTGGCATTCGGAACTGAAAACTTAGGCTATTTTGTATTGTTTTTGCTGCTTGGGATTGCTTCCATAGCTGCAGCCATTAAATACACAGTAGGACAATCGGCTTATGGGTATAAGGCAATGGGTGACTTGTTTGTGTTGCTTTTTTTTGGATTGCTATCGGTAGCGGGAAGTTTTTTTTTATATACCCAATCACTCACTCCTTTGGTCTTTTTACCGGCTTTTACAATCGGATTGCTGAGTACGGCGGTATTAAACCTCAACAATATGCGCGATTTAATTTCAGATAAAAATGTCAATAAAATAACGGTTCCGGTCTTATTAGGAGCTGAAAAGGCAAAGCGTTATCATGCCTTTTTATTATCAGGGGCTTATGCTACTGCCTTTTTGTATTTTTATTTTTCAAATGCGCTTTGGTGGCAGTATGCACCTCTTCTTGCTTTAATTCCACTTTTAGGGCACTTTGCAAGAGTTAAAATGAACAAGACTCCTTCCTTGTTAGACCCGGAGTTAAAAAAAGTAGCCCTTACCACATTCTTCTTTAGTGTGTTGTTTTTTTTGGTATTGTTGTTTTAAAAAGGCTTATGAGTGGCATAATCCTGCCTTAAAGGTGGCTTATAAGTGGCTTTTGAGCAGTATTAGAGTGGGAGTTTAGTGGGACTCAGGTGGCATTCGACCCCCCTTGAACCATACCTACATGCACCATGAACGTTACATACAAGTTAGGAGAAACATACATGCACTATGAAGCATACCTAGATATGATTTTTTGTGGTATTGGTTTGGTAATTTTTAACCCTTGAAGGGTTTTTGATATCATAACAAATCAACAGGAGCTATAATGCCAATTCTTGCTTCATTTTTATTGTAGCTATAGACATTGAATTTTTCTTTGGCATAGTTTGAATACTCAAAATACCGACCAATATATGAGAAGAATAACTGTAGATCTAAATTTTTAAAAGGGCTGTAATACAGAGTTGGTATTACACCATAACTTGTTCTTACTTGATTTTTGTTCGTTTTAAAATTGTCGTATGCAGTACTGGTCATAAGAGTTATTAATCCTTTAAAGCTGGAGTTGAAATCGTATTCAGCCCTTAACCAGTTTTCTATATATAACACATCTTCGGCAATTTGATTTTCATCCAAAAGGTTGTTTATGATGCCCTTGGTGTCAATTTGCTCGTAACTATATTGAAAGTCATACATCACAGTGAGGCTTCTATTTTGATATTTATGTCCTAGAGTAAAAAAGTAGGTTCCTCTGTTTTTAACCTCATTGCTATAACTCAGGCTGTAAATGGTTTTCAATTTTCCTTCAAAAAAGCTTCCGCGCCAATTCCCTACAAGTGCAACCGGCCAAATGGGTTCTTCAATGTTTTCAGCAGCAACTTCACCATACAGGTCTTCATAAAGCAAGGTGCGTGAGTTTAAAACCTGTATTCCAAATTGATTGTTTACGGATGTTTTATAAGTAACACCCACTCCTGTAACAAAGGCCAATACATTGTTGTATATATCATTGTATTCTAAAACTTTCATCGGACTAAACTCATATTCATAACCTCCGTAAAACGCAGGCATTTTTCCGATAAACAAATCAAGAGTTGGACTGGCTTTGATATTCATATAAGCCAACTCTATATTACTGGCCAGTTGGTCTAAAGATTGCAAGTCGCTTGTTCTGTTAAACCTGTTTCTGAAATTATAATTTATTTTTTTATGAAACTTACCTGAAATCCTAAGAGCTG
>NZ_CAXBAN010000287.1:0-3461 GCF_963973675.1 uncultured Planktosalinus sp.
AATTGTTTTACAAAAACAACCTTGATTTATAAACCCAAAACCTCAGGCGACTTTGAATTTGAGGTTTATCTTGACGGTCAAAGGGAAACAGGTTTTGAGCCAAAAATCTTACAATTCTTTCAACGCATTGAATCCTACATTCCCTTTTTAAAAGAGTACCGTTTCCGTTTAGAAACCACGAACAGTTTTCCACACAGCAGCGGGATTGCTTCTTCTGCGAGTGGCATGAGTGCGTTGGCGTTATGCCTGATGGCAATGGAACAACAATTAAACCCCTCCATTACTACTGAATATTTCAATCAAAAAGCCTCCTTTCTGGCGCGATTGGGCTCCGGGAGCGCGTGCCGCAGTATTGAAGGACCGCTCATTGTTTGGGGGGAGCATCCCCAAATTCCCGGAAGTAGTAACTTTTTTGGCACAAAATACCCTTTTGAAGTACATAAAAACTTTGCCAACTATCAGGATACCATTCTACTGGTAGATAAAGGAGAAAAACAAGTTTCCAGTACCGTGGGTCACAACTTGATGCACGACCATCCCTTTGCTGAAGAGCGTTTCGCGCAAGCGAATGCAAACCTGGAAAAGTTGATTCCGGTATTGAAAGAAGGAAACCTGGATGCATTCATCAAAATAGTGGAAAACGAAGCACTTTCATTACATGCCATGATGATGACTTCCATGCCTTATTTTATCCTGATGAAACCAAACACCTTGGAAATCATCAACTGTATCTGGAAGTACCGTGCTGAGACTGGAAGTAAAGTCTGTTTCACACTCGATGCCGGTGCCAATGTGCACGTGCTGTATTCCAAAAGAGAAAAAGACGAAGTCTCACAATTCATTAGCAAAGAACTGGCGGTATTTTGTAAAAACAACGAATTTATTAACGATCAGACAGGTTCAGGAGCTCACCAAATTACTTCTTAACGACTTTAAAAGTGCCGGTTCTATTAGTGGTATCAGCCTTGATAAAGTAAATACCGGTCGACCCGTCGATGGTCAATTGACATCGGTCAGTGTTTCGAACGGTGTGTGTTGATATGGTTTGTCCCAAAATGTTGTTAATAGTTAGTATTACTTCAGAAACAGGGGTGCTGAACTGAATCTCAAAAGCACCATTGTTTGGATTTGGAATGGCGGTGAGGTTCAAGGGCTCAAATTCTTCAGTAGTTAATACCTTGTCAATTACTTTAAGTATCACATCATCCAATGTGCAGGTTACCTCAAACTCATACAAGAAACCTTGATGGGTGGAAAAAATTGAAGGTGGCAAATTACAACCGCTGATTCCATGAGAGGTGGTGATGACGGTAAACTCATCATTCACTGAAGCCTCATAGTGTAGGCTTACATCTATACCGCCTTCAATAAATGGGTTGTCAATGACTTCAAGCCTGTCATATTGCTCCGGGCCATTGCCAAAAAAGTCCAATTCAATCGTTGATTGTGACGACAGACTAAAGGTATTTACAAAATCCAGTTCAACGGCTTGATCGCCTTCAGGTCTTATGATTCCGGTATTTGTGAATGGTGAGGTAATGTCAAAAGCGCCCTCGCCGGTTAATATACCCGTTTCAAAATTATTGAGAGCCATTTGAGGGCCAAGGATTAACAGGTTTTGAGATTTACCAACCCGAATGGTACCGTGATTGTTTGTGGTGAGCAATAAATAAAAGGCGCCAAATTGACCGGTATCCATCTTATGAAACGTTCCAAAATTATTGAAGGTGGCTCCTGTGGCATTCGTGCTAAAGTCACCACTGCCATTGACAATCACCAATGCATTTTCTGCATTATTGATGGACATGTTTTCCCTCACATTGATAATGCCGGCGTCAGTAATCAATAGTAAGTTTTCATTGTTGATGGTCAATTGATTAATGACTTTATTGGGAACCCCTGTAATTTCAAAGGTACCGTGATTGTTAATAGTGGCATCTCCTGAGAGTGTTCCCAAAGAATATAAAAAATACCCGTCTTCCAAAATTTCAATTCCGGTGGTGATGGTCATTGAATTGTTTACTTCCAAAGTAGCATTGGGTGCAAGGATTAAGAAACCAACCAGGGCATTGGCTGAGTTTATTTCAACAACAAAGCCATCAGGGATAAGGACATCGCTGTCGGCATCAGGAACAGAATTAGTATCCCAGTTTGTAAGGTTGAACCAGTCGGTATCGCCTCCGTTTCCGGTCCAAATATGTGTTTGACCCCAAGTGAAAATAGGAATGAAAAGAAGAAGTAAAGTCAGATATTTAATAGAAGCTCTCATAAGTTAAATGAGATTGATGTCACTAAATATACTAAATATTAGTGAGTTACAGAAAATAAAGTCCTAAATATTTAAGTTATTTTTTTAATATTAATAAAGAAGAAGAAGTATCTTTGCATCAAAATATGAAGTATTGTTAGAAATTCTTTATCTTTACTATTAAATAAAAAAGTATGCGTGGACCCCTTTTTTACTCTAAAATTCTACTCTTTGGTGAATATGGTATCATCAAAGACTCCAAAGGCTTGTCCATTCCCTATAATTTTTACAACGGTGCGTTGAAAATTGATAAGGAGCACACAGTGGCTACTCATAAATCCAACCGGGGACTCCAGCGCTTTGCTGAATACCTTGAATCCTTGCAGGAAGAGCAACCCAATCTGGTGACTTTTGACCTGGACAGTTTAAAAAAAGACATTAAAGCAGGCCTGTATTTTGACAGCAGTATTCCACAGGGATATGGTGTTGGAAGTAGTGGTGCCTTAGTAGCCGCCATTTACGACCAGTATGCCAACCACAAAATAACAGTCCTTGAGAATCTAACCCGCGAAAAACTATTACAACTCAAGTCTATTTTCAGTGCAATGGAATCTTTTTTCCACGGAAAGTCTTCCGGGCTGGATCCATTGAACAGTTATTTGAGTTTACCCATACTCATCAATTCACAAGACAACATTGAGCCTGCCGGTATTCCTTCTCAATTGAAGAAAGGCAAAGGCGCCGTATTCTTATTAGACAGCGGCGTGACCGGTGAAACAGCACCCATGGTGCAAATCTTTATGGAAAACATGAAGCAGGAAGGTTTCAGGAATATGCTGAAAGATCAGTTTGTCAAACATACCGATGCCTGTGTAGACGACTTCCTGAAAGGTGATGTAAAATCCTTGTTTTCCAATATCAAACAACTGTCGCACGTGGTGCTGGACAACTTCAAACCCATGATCCCCAAGCAATTCCATAAACTCTGGAAGCAGGGCATCGATACCAATGCTTACTACCTCAAACTATGCGGAAGCGGTGGCGGGGGTTACATCCTCGGGTTTACTGAAGACCTTGACAAAGCACAAAAAGCCCTGAAAAATTACAAGTTGGAAGTGGTTTATAACTTCTAAAACTTCACTTTATGTCCCTTCTTTCCAAAAAGAACAAAAAGATTCTCCTGAAAATGTTGAGCCTTTTGTCAGTCGTGCGG
>NZ_CAXBAN010000288.1:0-3429 GCF_963973675.1 uncultured Planktosalinus sp.
CTTCAGGGCCTTAAACCGAAACCATTTATTTGCAATGCCGTTTGTGGTATCCTTTAATTTTCCCATATTGAAAAGTGTTCCGGCATAATCATAAGTAACCACATCCTGAACAATAATGTGATGTACCTCAATATTTTTGGAATCAAAATAAAACGATACTTGTGCCTGAACCCGTTCAGCACCGCCTCCACTGAGTTTATCACCCACTAAAGCAATTTTAAAACGGGGTTGTTTTATCATAGAAGAATAATTAACTTCACGGCAAATATAACCAATCCATGAAGATTTTATTGCTTGGTGAATACAGTCACTTGCACAACACCCTCAAAAAAGGTCTGGAAGCATTGGGACATCAAGTAACCCTAGTGGGAGACGGCGATGGTTTTAAGAACTTCCCCGTGGATATTTCCATCAGGGCTACCCTTACTGAAGCCCCTTTTTTTAGCACAATTAAAAAGGGGTTTTTTAAACTTTTTGGTTTTGATTTGAGTGCATTGGAACGCGGACTGCGGTTTTGTAACCAAGAGAGCCGTTTCAGAAATTATGATGTTGTACAGCTAATTAATGAAAGGCCCATAAAAACCACTCCCCGACTGGAACGTTATTTACTTAGAAAAGTATTCAAGTACAATAAAAACGTATTTTTACTTTCCTGTGGGGTTGATTACATCAGTGTGCAGTTTATGCTGAATAAAGGCTTCAGGTACTCCCTGATGAACCCTTATTTTGAAAGCCCAAAAACTAAAGTTGATTATAAATACATACTCGATTATACTACAAAAAACCATAAAAAAACACACGAACTGGTGTTCAACCACGTCAAAGGAGTGATTGCAAGTGATTTTGATTATGTGCCTCCTTTAAAAGGGCACCCTCTTTTTTTGGGCTTGATTCCCAATCCTGTTGACTGTACCCCTATTCAGTATATCAAGCTTCATCAGGAACATAAAATCAAGGTGTTTTTGGGTATCAACCGCGGCACTTATCTTAAAAAGGGTCTTACTTATTTTGAAAAATCACTTGAAATCATCCAGGAAAAATATCCCGATAAAGTTGAAATCACGGTCCTAGAAAACCTGCCCTACGCTGAGTATATAAAGCTATATGACAAAGCCCACATCCTGCTTGACCAAGTGTATGCTTACGACCAAGGCTATAACGCCCTGGAAGCTATGGCCAAAGGAAAAGTAGTATTTACAGGAGCCGAAAAAGAGTTTTTGCAGCACTACGGCTTAAAAGAAGATGAGGTATGCATCAACGCACTACCCGATGTAAATGCTTTAGTTGAAAAGCTGAGTTGGCTGATTGAAAAGCCCGAAGAGATTTCACGAATTGGTGAAAACGCCCGAGAATTTATTGAGCGGGAGCATCATTTTGTGAAGGTGGCTGAATTATATTTAAAAACCTGGAAATAAAATTAAAATAATTTATGAGCCAAAACAACAGCTATTTCCTTCCCAATCTCTATGTCCCCGGAGCCTGAAAATCAGGCACTTCTACCCTGCACGAGTTGCTTAATGCACATTTTTATATTTATAAAATCTAATTAAAAGAATACGCTGAAATTTTAAAAACAGCGTATTCTAAATTCTTAAATTTTGATAAACTTAATCCTTGCATTAAGATTAGATGAATTCAATCTTACAAAATATAAACCTGATTGAATTTCAGGTATATTAATAACCTTTTGTAGTGTTGACATCTTACCTATAAATACCATTTCTCCAAAATTATTAAATATAGCTATTGATACCTGATCTACAATTTCAAAATTCTTTAATGAAATGGTGAAACTACCCTCGTTAGGGTTTGGGTATAGTATTGCGTAAGCATTCTTGACTTCTGAAAAAGTTTCCTTATCTCTATTTTTTGTTAAAAATTTTCTGCCTTTAATATCTTTATCAGGGCAAAGTGTCAATTCAGGGTCAATAATTAAATCAACAAAACCTGGGTTTCTTATAAGTGTTGAAGGTTTTAAATCCACATCAGATATTAATTCAATACTTTGTTTGGCTTTAAAAGTAGCAGTTGCAACACCTTCAAAAATTTGATTTTGCATTTCTATTCGTTCAGGTGCAGACTCTAAGATAAAGTCCCACCTTGAAAACTCTTGGTTTTCAACTTTAACAATTTGAGTTGGTGTAATCATGTCATATACCATTTTCACAGCTAAATCTGCCTGTAAACGACCTGAACCTATTTTTCCATAATAAGGTAAATTTACAGACAAAGTATCAACTTTCTTAGAAGTTAACTTTAATATTGATTCAACTTCTTTTAATTCTAAACAAGGGTTTAAGCTTAACATTAAACCTATAGTTCCAGATATGATAGGGGCGGCAAACGAAGTACCATTTCCATAAGAATATACCCCATCTGAATTAACTCCATCTTGGGTTAAGATATGCCTTCCCGGAGCCACTATATCAACATCTGTGTTAAAAGTGTTAACTGGATTTGAAGAGTTTGAATGCTCAAATTTATCTTTTTGGTTATCATGTAGTGGATTTGGATCTCCCAAGGGGTATAAATGCCCTATAGTTGATACAGAAATAACATTCTCACATCCAGCAGGGTAATGTAAGGCTTCTGGGCCCAACGTTGGGCAAGAAAAGGAGCCATTACCCGCAGCTGCTACCAATATAGCTCCATAGTCATAATATGCTTCATCCATGGCTTCTTGATAGTAATCAATTGTTGTTTGTGAGGTTGTGCAAACTCCCCAACTCATATTAATGACAGGGACTCCTGCTTGAGCAAGTTCTATTACTGCGTTAGCTCCACTACCTTTGGTCACAACACTAGAATTAAAGCCAATTGATGAAATACCAATAGAGTTATCAGTATTAGCTCCTGCGATTAAAGCAACTCTAGTACCATGTGATCCAAAATTTGTTGGAATAGGACCATTTAATACATTAGCAATCCCAATAAGATCTTCATGGTTAACATTAACCGACTCTGAAATACCTATTTGTATTACTGGATCACCTTTTGTAATATCCCAAGCAGCAGGGGCTCCTATAAAATATAACTCCTCTTGCTCTTGTAGTTCTCCACCTATA
Source organism: uncultured Planktosalinus sp. (assembly GCF_963973675.1). Classification (NCBI taxonomy): domain Bacteria; kingdom Pseudomonadati; phylum Bacteroidota; class Flavobacteriia; order Flavobacteriales; family Flavobacteriaceae; genus Planktosalinus; species uncultured Planktosalinus sp. The sequence continues at coordinate 3,066 of NZ_CAXBAN010000288.1, forward strand.
ACTCCTAAATCATCAGGCAAATATAATTCTTGAATTTCAGGTTTTTCTTCAATATCTATAAATAGATCGGGGTAATTTAGTTCAATTTCACTCATTAAACTGAAATTATTAGTTTCTATTTCATAAACTTTGATTAGAAGCTCTCTTCTTGAGCTAGGAAAAGATTTTTGAAAACTAAATATTTCAAAACTTTCAAAAAACTTTGTTAAATCCTCGTCTTGGAATAACAACTTTTTTTTTCCATTATCTTCAACTACAACAGGAATATTTTCAGTAGAATTAATTTTAAACCAAAATGTAAAGTTGTTTTCTTGTGATATAGAAAGTAAAGGCAAACAAAGCAATGTAAAAAAAATAGGAAAAA
>NZ_CAXBAN010000289.1:0-3411 GCF_963973675.1 uncultured Planktosalinus sp.
ATTGATAGCCAAATTCAATGGTATTGCTGAAATTGATGAGCTCATAACCGTAAAAGGTGAAAATTCTGAAGGAGATGCAGTAGACATTGTAATATCAAGAACATCTGAGTTAAAACTCGTTGATGAAAAAACAGGAATAACCCTAAGTACAAACAACATCCCTTATGGTTCACACATATCTATTAAGAGTGGTGAAAAAGTATCAAAAGGTGATGTGATTTGTAAATGGGATCCCTACAACGGAGTAATAATTTCAGAATTTACTGGAAAAATTGCCTATGAAGACATTGAACAGGGAATTTCTTATCAAGTAGAAATTGATGAGCAAACAGGATTCCAGGAAAAAGTTATTTCTGAATCAAGAAATAAAAAGTTGATACCAACTCTATTGATTCAGGATAATAAAGGAAATACGATTCGTTCCTATAACCTTCCTGTTGGAGCTCACATTATGGTTGATGACGGTGAAAAGATTAAAACGGGTAAAGTTTTGGTGAAAATTCCACGACGTTCTGCAAAAGCAGGTGATATTACAGGTGGTCTTCCTAGACTAACAGAATTATTTGAAGCCAGAAACCCTTCAAACCCTGCAGTTGTTAGTGAGATTGACGGAGTAGTTTCGTTTGGAAAAATCAAAAGAGGTAATAGAGAAATCATCATCGAGTCTAAACTTGGTGAGGTGAAAAAGTATCTTGTTAAATTAACCAACCAGATTCTCGTTCAGGAAAACGATTATGTGAAAGCTGGTATGCCTCTTTCTGACGGTTCAGTAACACCCGAGGATATCTTACGCATCAAAGGGCCTTCAGCTGTTCAGCAATATTTAGTAAATGAGGTGCAGGAGGTGTACCGCTTGCAAGGTGTGAAAATCAATGATAAACACTTTGAAGTAGTTGTGAGACAAATGATGAGAAAGGTGAAAATTGATGATCCGGGAGATACTATTTTCTTGGAAGATCAATTGGCCCATAAAAACGATTTCATCATTGAAAACGATAAAATCTTCGGAATGAAAGTTGTTGATGATCCGGGCGAAAGTGAATCCATGAAAGCCGGTCAAATCATTTCAGCGAGAGATTTAAGAGATGAAAACTCAAACCTGAAACGTTCAGATAAGAACCTTGTTGTAGCTCGTGATGCAGTAGCCGCTACCGCAACACCCATACTCCAAGGTATTACAAGAGCTTCGCTTCAAACAAAATCATTTATCTCTGCAGCATCCTTCCAGGAAACTACGAAAGTGTTAAATGAAGCAGCTGTTAGTGGAAAAATTGATGAGCTTGAAGGACTTAAAGAAAATGTAATTGTAGGTCACAAAATACCTGCAGGTACCGGTCTAAGAAATTACGATCATATCTTAGTAGGTTCAAAAGAAGAACTTAGAGAGATGACTGAAGAAAAACAAGAAGTAAATTATAACTAAAATATTCCCGCAGAAGCGGGAATATTTTTTTCTCATTAATACATTTTAAAACATGGCAGATAATCAAGATAAAAAAAAACAAGGTCAGATTAATATTGAGCTTGACGAAAATATAGCTCAGGGAATTTATAGTAATCTGGCGATTATAAACCATTCACAGTCAGAGTTTGTGGTAGATTTTGTAAATATAATGCCGGGTGCTCCAAAGAGCAAGGTAAAGTCAAGAATTATATTGACCCCACAACATGCAAAAAGGTTTTTAAAAGCTTTGAATGATAATATCAAACGTTTTGAAAAAACCCATGGTGAAATCAAAGACTTTGAACAACCACAAATTCCTTTGAATTTTGGACCTACCGGTGAAGCTTAAATTTAATTAAAAAGCCCTCAATTTTGAGGGCTTTTTTAATTTTATAACTTAATTAAACTCACTTACGAAATGAAGTTTTACTTTTGGGAATTTTTGTTGAGTCATTTGAAGTGTAAATTGTGAATCGGCAAAAAATACAAGTTGATTTTTTTTATCTTTTGCAAGAAACTTGTTTTTTACTCTTAAGAATTCTTTAAATTCTTCACTTTTAATATCTTCAGGTTCTACCCAGCAAGCTTTATAGACATTGAGGTTTTCATAACTACATTTTGCTCCATATTCATGTTCAAGCCTGTATTGAATCACTTCAAATTGAAGTGCTCCAACAGTACCTATAACTTTTCGTCCATTCATTTCTAAAGTAAACAGTTGAGCAACACCTTCATCCATCAATTGGTCAATACCTTTTTCAAGTTGCTTTGATTTCATGGGATCTGCATTGTTTATATACCTGAAATATTCTGGTGAAAAACTTGGAATTCCTCTGTAATTCATTTGTTCACCTTCAGTGAGAGTATCACCGATTTTAAAGTTACCGGTGTCATGCAACCCCACAATATCCCCGGGATAAGAGGTGTCCACAATTTCTTTTTTTTCAGCGAAAAAGGCATTAGGACTGGAAAATTTCATTTTTTTGTTGTTGCGAACGTGTAAATAGGATTTGTTTCGTTCAAATACCCCTGAAACTATTTTAACAAAAGCCAACCTGTCTCTGTGTTTTGGATCCATATTAGCATGAATTTTAAATACAAAACCACTAAATTCTTTTTCATCAGGATTGACTAAGCGGGTGTCGCTTTCTTTTGGTCTTGGGGTGGGAGCTATAGCTATAAAACAATCTAAGAGTTCACGAACTCCAAAATTGTTTAAGGCCGAGCCAAAAAATACAGGTTGTAAATTTCCTTTAAGATAAGATTCTCTGTCAAAATCTGGGTAAACCCCTTGTAAGAGTTCAAGTTCATCTCGTAAAATAGTTGCTGATTTTCCTCCAATTAATTGATCCAATTCATTGGATTTTAAATTGGAAATTTCAATGGTATCTTCAATGTCCTTTTTTGGGTCACCTGTAAACAGATTTACATTTTTTTCCCAAATATTATAAATACCTTTAAAGTCATAACCCATCCCAATTGGAAAACTAAGTGGAGTTACAGTGAGCCCCAATTTTTGTTCTATTTCATCCAATAACTCAAAGGCATCTTTACCTTCTCTGTCCAGTTTATTGATAAAGACAATCATAGGGATTTTACGCATTCTACAAACTTCTACAAGCTTTTCAGTTTGTTCTTCTACACCTTTTGCTACGTCAATTACTACAATCACACTGTCAACAGCAGTGAGTGTCCTAAAAGTGTCTTCAGCAAAATCTTTGTGACCGGGTGTGTCGAGTATATTAATTTTTATGTTTTGGTATTCAAAAGCCAAAACTGAAGTAGCAACTGAAATCCCACGTTGTCGTTCAATTTCCATAAAGTCACTGGTAGCGCCCTTTTTAACCTTGTTAGACTTTACGGCACCGGCTTCTTGGATGGCACCACCAAATAAAAGTAATTTTTCAGTTAAGGTTGTTTTTCCGGCATCAGGATGTGAAATGATTCCAAAAGTTCTGCGTCTGCCA
>NZ_CAXBAN010000290.1:0-3405 GCF_963973675.1 uncultured Planktosalinus sp.
TAAACCAGTCCACCAGTAAACCAGTCCACCAGTCCACCAGTAAACCAGTCAATAGCAAAACCAATTAATAGAATTCCTTATGAGAAGAAATAGGATTTCTGCTAAAAATCATTAATTTTAAACCCGCGTTCTTTGCCCCATCCCTAAAGGGAGGAACGCTAAACTTTGAACCTTAACCTCCCTATGCTGAAGCTAAGGAAGGCAAGCCTGAACCTGAAACCTGAAACTTGAAACAAGAAACAACAAACCAAGACGAAGTATTAGTGCGCGTTGAGGGCCTCTCCAAAAAGTTCTGCAAAGACCTCAAGACCAGCCTGTGGTATGGTGTGAAGGACTTGTGGAGTGGCGTGACGGGCAATAAAAACGAACGCCTGCTGCGCGACAAGGAGTTTTGGGCGGTAAAGGACATTAGTTTTACCCTGCGCCGTGGGGAGTGCTTAGGACTCATTGGCCACAACGGGGCCGGGAAAAGCACCCTGCTTAAAATCCTTAACGGACTCATCAACCCCGATGCCGGTAAGGTCACCATCAAAGGAAGGGTAGGGGCGCTCATTGAGCTGGGTGCCGGTTTTAACCCCATCCTCAGTGGGCGGGAGAACATCTATAACAACGGCGCCATCCTGGGCTTTACCAGAAAAGAGATCGACAACAAGCTCGACCACATCATTGCCTTTGCCGAGCTGGAAGAATTTATCGATATGCCCGTGCAGAATTACAGCAGCGGGATGAAAGTGCGCCTGGGCTTTGCCGTGGCGGCACAAATGGAGCCGGATGTGTTGATTATTGATGAGGTACTGGCAGTGGGGGATTTGGGGTTTGTATTGAAGTGTTTTAAGACGATTGATACCATCTTGCCCAGAACCGCTGTGATTTTTGTCTCCCACAGTATGCCCATGGTCTCTCGTATGTGCAACCAGATTATTTTGATGGAAAATGGTATCGCTAAATACCAGGGAGAAGATGTCGCCAAAGGCATTGATTTATACTACGCTCGTTTTATCAATAATGAAACCAATACCGTGTTTGATGATGGTAGTATTTGCTTGGTAGAAGTACAACTGCTCGACCCTAATACCAATCAACCCACTAACCAGTTGGATTGGGGAGCCGATTTAAAATTGTATTTTAGGTTTAAAATAGATAAAGAGATTGATGAAGTGCCTGTTTTTAATGTAATACTTTTTGATAAAGAACAACGTCCCGTCGCAATTCTCAGAGAAAATGATGTAAACGCTGAGATAAAAATTAAAAATAATGAAATAAAATTCGTTATTAGACACAATAAAATCCAGCTATCAAAGGGAATTTATAGCCTAAACGTTTCAGCAAATTACAAAAGCAATAACGCACCTTTGATCAGAATAAATAATTGTTTTACATTTCAAGTATTGCATAACAAGGATGTGTGGCAACCATTTTTGCTTGATTCAGAATACCAAAGTGTATGATTTTTAAAAAACAGCAACCCAAAATATTTTGTATTTCTATTCAAAGAACAGGCACTACCTCAGTAGGGCAGTTTTTTAAAGATCATAACTATAAAGTTGCAGGGTATGAAAGAAAGCGAAGCACTGAATGGTCAAGAATGTGGTTTATAGGAAATTTTGAAGCCATATTCAAAAGTAAAGACTTTAAAAATCATCAGGTCTTTGAAGATAATCCTTGGTGGTCACCCGGGTTTTATAAAGTATTGTTTCATCGCTTTCCAAATGCAAAATTTATTCTTTTTACAAGAGACCCCGACAAATGGTTTGACTCTATGGTAAGCCATTCAAATGGGAAAACACTTGGTAATACCTATAGACATTCAAGGATATATAGAAGAGAAACAGAGTTTGATAAATTATATCCATTTAGTCATGATTTTAATTCAAAGAAGATTGATAATCTATTAGAGTTAAATGAAAGTCATCGGGAACACTATAAAGCTATTTATGAAACCTGGAATAGAGATGCTAAATTGTTTTTTGAACAATTTGGTTCCGAAAGAATTATTAAATTAGAACTTGAAGACCCATTGAAATGGCAGAAACTGGGAACTTTTTTTAATTTAGATGTAAAAGATGGTTTTGAAGTTCATGCTAATAAATCTAAAAAAAGTTAAAGACTTTCAGTAAAATTAAATTACTATCTAAGCTTTTCAATTTTATACATACCTAAAATAAGCTAATAGATGCTTTTTAACTCTATTGATTTTGCGATTTTCCTTCCTTTAGTGTTTCTAATATACTGGCTTATTGGAACAAAGAATGTAAATAAGCAAAATCTTTTTTTAATTTTCTCAAGTTATCTCTTTTATGCCTGGTGGGACTGGAGGTTTCTGATTTTAATCCTTTTTAGCACTATAGTAGATTTTTCTATTGGTAAAAAAATTGATCAAACAAGTTTAAAAACTAAAAAGAAACAGCTGTTATTTATCAGTCTGTTTGTAAACCTTGGTCTTTTAGGGGTCTTTAAGTATTTCAACTTCTTTGTTGAAAATTTTACTCAAATGTTTTCATTCTTTGGCCAAAGCTTTGAAGCTAGTTCATTAAATATTATACTTCCGGTTGGCATCAGTTTTTATACGTTTCAAACATTAAGTTACACAATTGACATCTATAAAGGGAAAATTAAACCCACAAATGACCTCATTTCTTTTGGGGTTTTTGTTAGTTTCTTTCCCCAATTGGTTGCAGGTCCTATCGAGAGGGCTTCCAATCTCTTGCCACAATTTTTAAATAAGAGAAACTTCAACTATGAATCTGCTAAAGATGGCTTAAGACAAATCCTCTGGGGTCTTTTTAAGAAAGTAGTGATTGCTGATAATTGTGCGACTTATGTAAATATGATATTTGATAATCCAACAAATTACAATGGAAGTACCCTTTTTCTAGGTGGTGTTTTGTTTGCTTTTCAGATTTATGGTGATTTCTCAGGTTATAGTGATATTGCGATTGGTACTTCAAAATTATTTGGCATCAAACTAAGTCAGAACTTTGCATTCCCATATTTTTCGAGAGATATTGCTGAGTTTTGGCGAAGGTGGCACATTTCATTATCAACCTGGTTTAGAGATTATCTTTATATACCATTAGGCGGGAGTAAAGGCAATAAAATAAAAGTAATAAGAAATGTTTTTATAGTTTTTCTTATAAGTGGATTTTGGCATGGAGCTAACTGGACATTTATATTTTGGGGTGGATTGAATGCGCTTTATTTTCTCCCCTTATTTTTATTAAATAAAAACAGAAAAAACGTAGGAGATATAGTAATAGGTCAAGGATTATCAGCTATAAAAGATTGGTCTCAAATTTTACTAACATTTTTCATAACTGTTATAGCCTGGATATTTTTTAGATCTGAAACCATTGTTTTTGCATTTAAATATATAGAATCCATGTTTACTTATTCACTTTTGAGCAT
>NZ_CAXBAN010000291.1:0-3397 GCF_963973675.1 uncultured Planktosalinus sp.
CACATACCAGCTGGCATGATTTTTACATTGGTGCTATGGTTAGGAAACTGCTTGGTGATTCGATAAATTTTATTGCCAAAAAAGAATTATTTGTTTTTCCTTTCGGATGGTATTTTAAATGGATGGGAGGCGCTCCGGTCGATCGCTTATCCAATCAACATACAGTTCAACAGGTTGCTCAATTGTTTAAAGAAAGGGATGAGTTCAGGTTAGCATTAGCACCTGAAGGAACCCGAAAAAAAGTGGATCATTGGAAATCCGGGTTTTACTACATCGCGTTAGAAGCCCAAGTTCCAATAGTGAGTGTTGCTTTTGATTATGCAACAAAAACCGTAAAAATCAATATCCCTTTCTATCCCGATGGCAATTATGAAAATGACCTTAAAAAGCTACAATCCTTTTACAGAGGGGTCGTAGGAAAGGTTCCTGCATTTACTTAATAATCAAAATTTACTAATTACATCTATACTTTGTCTATATCTAAAATTTTGCGAATACTATAATTTCATTCATATTTGCATTCAATACAATAAAGATATTCCCTGTATCGAATAATAAATTGTAATTTAAAATTAAAGGTTGATTGAGTTCAAATGAATAACAGTTAAAAATGTTATCTGAAGTTTTAAAATTTAAGTTTCAAAAAATCTCCTCAATTATTAATTACTGATTATTTGGTATTAACCTGCTTGACAAATCCCTATTTGTTGAGCAGGTTTATTATTTTATTTAAATACATTCCTGTCAATTTAGGTTTCGTGAAAGTATTGTTTTGTAATTTTGCAACAAATACAAAACTTAGAGACCCTCTATAAATGACAAACTCAAAAATCTATTTATCTTCACCTCATATGGGAGGAAGTGAACTCGATTATGTTCACGAAGCTTTTCAAACCAATTGGATTGCTCCTTTAGGGCCAAATGTAACAGGGTTTGAATTAGCTATTCAAAAGTATTTAGACAACAAAACGGAGAATTTGGAGGTAGCGGCCTTAAGTTCAGGAACCGCTGCACTTCATTTAGCATTGATTTTGTGTGGTGTTGAACGGGGAGATGAGGTTCTTTGTCAAAGTATGACGTTTTCAGCTTCAGCAAACCCTATTGTATACCAGGGAGCCACACCTGTTTTTATAGATAGTGAGCCGGATACCTGGAATCTATCTCCTGAACATTTGGAACGAGCTATAAAAGACAGAATAAAAAAAGGAAAATTACCCAAAGCCATTATTGCGGTGCATCTTTATGGAATGCCTTACAAAGTTGACGAGGTTCGTGAAATTGCAAATCGGTATGAAATTCCTATTATAGAAGACAGTGCAGAAGCTTTGGGAAGTACGTATGATTCACGAAAATGCGGGACTTTTGGAGATTTTTCGATACTTTCTTTCAATGGAAATAAAATTATCACAACCTCCGGAGGCGGTGCATTGATTTCAAAAACAAAAAAGCTTAAAGAAAAAGCTGTTTTTTTGGCAACCCAGGCACGGGATGTTGCTCCACATTACCAACACAGCGAAATAGGATATAATTACAGATTGAGTAATGTTGCTGCAGGTATTGGACGCGGACAGATGGAAGTACTGGACTCTCATGTTGCAAAAAGAAGAAAAAATCATCATTTTTATAAAAAGTTATTTGAAAATTATAATAAGGTTTGTATTTTTAGTGAGCCAAATGAACGCTTTTATTCAAATCATTGGTTGAGTTGTATTTTAATTACACCAAACAAAACCAATACTGTTTGCCGTGAAACATTGCGTTTGGCTTTAGAAAAAGAACATATTGAATCACGTCCTTTATGGAAACCAATGCATCTTCAACCGGTGTTTAGGGGCGCCCCTTTTTATGGAGATCAGGTTTCAGAAGGACTTTTTGATTTGGGTTTGTGTTTGCCTTCGGGTTCCAACCTCACATCTGCAGACCGCGAAAGAATTAAACATGTGATTGATTCAGTATTTTAACTCTCCCCCACATTTTAGGCAATAGCTTGTGTGCTATAGCCGTTTACTTAGCAGTTATATTTTATGATACAGGGAATTAAAAGTAAGCTTCAACGCGCTATTTACAGAGGAGACAACAAATTGGGGATAACCAGCCTTCGTTATTTACCTAGATGGATTGTCATATTGATTGACATCATTATTTTGATGTGTTCACTTGCAATGACACATCTAATCCTACTGAACTTAAACATTCAGTTTTATCAGACAATCAGTTTGCCTTATCAGTATGGCTTGTTGTTGGTAATTAATTGTATGTTCTTTTTTATCTTTAAGACCTACTCAGGCTTGATACGTCATTCAACTTTTACTGATATTGCAAAGTTATTATTAGCTTCATTTTCAACTTTAGCAGTTGTTTCAACCATTAATTACGTTCATTTTTATTTCACCGGTAAAAAACTTTATTTGTTGCCGGGTTTGATTTTTTATGCCTTTTTTTCTTTTTCTTATTTATTGCTTTTCAGGTTGTTTGTCAAACATGTATACCGGTTGTTAAAAGGTCAAAAAAACCACAATAGTTATAAAAAAAGGATTTTAATTTATGGAACAGATGACCAGGCAATTTCTATCGCAGAAGCTTTAAATACAGACTCGACTCAAGCTTTTGAATTGGTGGGGTTCCTGTCTCATAAAAAGAATTATAAGAACATTCGAATTCTTGACAAGCCGGTTGTAAACCAAACCAAATGCCTTAGTGAAGAACTGAAGAATTACAATATCAATGGTATTTTAATCATTGAAGACACCCTTTCAATCAAGAATAAAAACAAACTTGTGGATGAATGCTTAAAAGCCAACATTCAGATTTATAATGTGCCTATGGTTGAAAAGCTTCAAACCCAGAAAGCAATTAACAGTCAAATTCGAGCTATAGAAATCGAAGATTTATTAAACCGGGAAGTAATCCATCTTGACGATGTACTAATTCGAAAATCAATTGAGGGTAAGACGGTATTAGTTACCGGTGGTGCGGGATCTATAGGCAGTGAAATTGTCAGGCAGTTGATAAATTATCAACCCAAGTTAATCGTTGTCTTAGATCAGGCTGAAACACAATTGCATGAACTGGAATTATTGCTTCAGGATGAATTTCCGGAGGTGAATATTATTACAGAATTGGCAAACATTACTAATATGTATCGTCTTGCACTAATTTTTGAGCGGTATGATTTTGATATTGTTTACCATGCAGCTGCCTATAAACATGTACCAATTATTGAAAGAAATCCGCATGAAGCGATTTATGTCAATATGTTGGGAACAATGAATTTGGTTAAACTAACCTTATCTGAAGACATAGAGCGATTTGTAATGGTTTCTACAGATAAAGCTGTAAACCCTACCAATGTTATGGGTGCATCAAAACGTGCTGCTGAAATGTATGTACAATCGAT
>NZ_CAXBAN010000292.1:0-3396 GCF_963973675.1 uncultured Planktosalinus sp.
GTTTTTATTTTTTACAAACAATAAAACTTTGGCATACTCATCCTTATCAGATAGAAGTTCGCGAAGTAAATTTACCTTTGTGTAAAAATTGGGTACATGATAAACAATCTGTTTAATGTTTTTTAAGGGTTCACCACTTAGAGCAACCGAAATCTTTTCCGGGTTTTTGAAAAATACATATAGAAGGTCCTCAACATCTTCAGTCATGGTTGCAGAAAACAAAATGTTTTGTCTTTGAGAAGGCAGTATATCAAAAATATTTATTAACTGGTGTCTGAAGCCCAAGTCCAACATGACATCCACCTCATCGATAACCAGTTTTTGTATGGATTTAAGCTGTAAAACATGACTTACGGCAAGATCATACAGGCGACCGGGGGTTGCTACAAGAACATCCAGTCCTTGAGCTATAGCTTTTTTTTGAGTATTGATATTGGTGCCGCCATAAACTCCCAAAATTCGTATGTTTGAATACTTTGCCAATTTTTTTGTTTCTTCCACAACTTGCAACACGAGTTCTCGGGTCGGCACTAAAACCAATACCCTGGGGTTGTCTTGTTTCGAAAAAGGCAACATTCTCAAAAGCGGAAGCATATAGGCAAAAGTTTTACCGGTACCTGTTTGTGCAATACCCACCATATCTCTGCCAGACATTATTACAGAAAAAGATTTTTCCTGAATTGGAGTGGGTGTTTCAATGCCCAAATCCTGTAATGCATTGAGAAACGGTGTTGTAAGATTAAAATTGGTGAAAGTCAAAATGTTTATTTTTTGGCAAAGATAAGCTTATTTTAAATTTGACTTTTTAATAAAAATGAAGTTAGTAAAATTTGGGTACTTTTGTTTTAGAATTTACTATTTTGCAATTTCAGATTTTTATAAAAAATAAAAGTAAATGAAAAAAATATTAGCCTTTGCAGGTTCAAACAGCAGTAGTTCTATCAATCATCAATTGGTGAGTTATGCTGCATCATTAATAAGTAAACACGAGGTTCGATTAATTAAACTTACAGATTACCCACTTGAATTGTTTAGTGAAGATATAGAAAAAGAAAAAGGCTATTCAGTTGAATTGCGTATGCTTTTAAATACGATCAAAGATGCTGATGCTTTAATGATTTCTGTAAATGAACACAACGGAGGCCCTTCAGTATTTTTTAAAAATGTAATGGACTGGTTGTCACGTATTGAGTACAAATACCTCGATGGCAAGAAACTACTTTTAATGAGTACATCCACAGGAAGCAGAGGAGGAGCCAGCGCTTTTGATTATGTAAAAAGCCGGATTCCAAGACACAATGGGGAACTAATTGAAAGTTTTAGTTTTCCCTCTTTCAATGAAAATTTTTCTGTACAACAAAACAAAATTGTCAATGAAGAGCTTTCACTTGGGTTTATAGATGTAATTCAAAATTTTGAACATCAAATTGAGGAATAGTTGCGCACGGTCAAAAAAATAAATCTAAATGCTTCTCCGGAATTTAAATTGAAGCTGCTACATTGGGCGCAGCAATTTGAAGAGGTAGTTTGGCTTGATTCCAATTCTGAAGTAAATAAAAAACACTTAAAGTATTCGTCGTTTGACCTGGTTTTGGCAGTTGATGCGCTCACTTCCATAAAAACAGATTTTCATGAAGCTTTCGATACATTAGAAGAATATCAAAGACACACTGCCGATTGGATTTTTGGTTATTTAACTTATGATCTTAAAAATGCAGTTTCAGAATTAAAATCAAACAATGCAGATGGATTAAAGTTTCCTGAGCTTTATTTTTTTCAACCCAAAAAACTTATCTTTTTAAAAGGTAAACAGTTGGAATTGCATTATTTAAAGTTTGTTGAAGATGAATTAGATTCTGACATTAAATCTATTTTAAATACCAATACATCAAAAAGTAAGGATGTAATGTCCAAACTTGCTATTAAATCTAAAGTTTCAAAATCTGACTACTTGGATAAAGTGAGGCAAATGCAATACCATATCAAACGAGGGGATATCTATGAAGCCAATTTTTGTATGGAGTTTTTTACAAATGAGGCTACGATTAACCCTTTGCAAACTTATTTGAAGCTCAATTCAATTTCAGAAACCCCTTTTGCCAGTTTTTTAAAACTAGAGTCTAATTATTTATTATCGGCTTCACCTGAACGCTATTTAAAAAAAGAAGGTCAAAAAATAATTTCTCAGCCCATAAAAGGAACGGCTTCACGTTCACAAGAACAAAAACTGGATCAACAGCAGGCAGCAAACCTTAACAAAGATGTAAAAGAACGTTCTGAAAATATAATGATTACAGATTTGGTGCGCAATGATCTTTCACGAACAGCAATGCGGGGCAGTGTTCAGGTAGAGGAGTTGTGTGAGTTGTATTCCTTTAAACAAGTGCACCAACTCATCAGTACAGTAATTTCAAAAGTTGAAACTAAAACACCAGTTACCGATGTTTTAAAAACAACGTTTCCAATGGGAAGCATGACAGGTGCTCCTAAAGAGAGTGCAATGAAAATCATTGAAACACTGGAAGAAAGCAAGCGTGGGCTATACAGTGGCTCAGTAGGATATATTTCTCCTGAAGGCGATGCAGACTTTAATGTTGTTATAAGAAGTATTTTATATAATGAGACATTAAAATATGTGAGTTTTTCAGTAGGAAGTGCGATTACTTTCAAATCAATTCCCGAGAATGAATATGATGAATGCCTACTTAAATCAAAAGCAATGCGTGAGGTGCTTGAAAATTAATAGACAGCTGTCAATCAAGTTTATACAATACATCTACACTCCAGGCTTCTGCTTTGTTTAAAAATAAAGGTTTTGTTTCACTCCAAACTTTTTTAAAAAGAGCACTCTTGCGATAGTTTTCCAGGTCAGACTCTTTGTTCCATTTGCTGTATGTAAAGAAAATGTGTTGTTGTTTATTATCCCGGTAAAGCTCAAGATGTAAACAGCCTGAAAACGATCTGATTTTTTCTTTTACTCTTTCAAAATTATTTAAAAAGAAATCAATTTTATCTACTTGAAACTCCATTTTTACGATACGTACAAACATAATAACCTAGTCAAAGTTAACAGTAACTGTGTCTCTGTAATAGAGACCAAAAAGTGTAGATGCGCTACCTACAGTCTGAGGGTTGCTTTTATAAATAGCCAGTTCTAAATAACCTGAAGCATTCCAAATGGCAAGCTTTTTACCATCTTCTTCCCGTTTATCTGTAGGAAGAGAAAAGTCAATGGCATCGCTGTATTTTGCATAGATATTTTTAAATTTTACGTTCCTGCCAGAAACGATAAATGACTTTCCTTTCCCAACCGCTTCAAATAAACTCTTGGATATATTGGTCACAACATTACCATAGTTGTCAATATAAATAACATTTCCAATGATTTGTTGTTGT
>NZ_CAXBAN010000293.1:0-3372 GCF_963973675.1 uncultured Planktosalinus sp.
GTGGGCTGGTACCTGCATGTAGCTGGAAGTAAAGGAGAAATAAAAAATTGATATCCCTTAATTAAAAGAATAAAAGGTGCTATGAAAACTTTTTTTAGCAAAGTAGTTAAATATAAACTATGTTATTCTCACCACTTATAAACTAAAAGTAGTGCCGTCTTTTCCATCTTTTAAATGAATACCAATAGCTGCAAGTTCATCCCGTATCTTGTCACTCATTGCAAAATCTTTATTGGCGCGGGCTTCATTTCTCAATTGAATAAGTAAATTGATTGTATTAGATAATTTATCTGTATTCATGCTTGCGGTACTTGAACCTTGCAAGCCAAGAACATCAAATATAAACGCCTGAAGTGTTACTTTTAAATCTTCTAAATCCTTTTGAGTAATTCGGGCTTTTTGATCGCTAACAGAATTGATGAATTTTGCAGCGTCAAACAAATGTGCAATCAAAATAGGACTGTTAAAGTCATCATTCATGGCGTCATAACAAGATTGTTTCCATTCATCAAGATTCCATGAAGTTGTCTTATCTGTAGGTAGCTTGTCAATATGATTGACTGCTTCCATCAACCTGTTATAACCCTTTTCTGCAGCCTCCAGTGCTTCACTTGAAAAATCAAGAATACTCCTGTAGTGTGCCTGATACATAAAAAACTTAACTACAGTAGGAGTAAAGGGTTTGGATAATATCGTGTTGTCACCTGTAAATATCTCTTGAGGTAATATATTGTTGCCGGTAGATTTGGCCATTTTTTGACCGTTTAAAGTCAGCATGTTGGCATGCATCCAATAGTTTACAGGATTCTGTTTGTTGTATGCTTCAGATTGTGCAATTTCACATTCATGGTGTGGAAATTTTAAATCCATTCCGCCGCCGTGGATATCAAATTGAGCACCTAGATATTTGGTGCTCATAGCAGTACATTCAAGATGCCAGCCCGGAAAACCAATACTCCAGGGCGATGGCCATCGCATAATATGCTGAGGTTCTGCTTTTTTCCAAAGTGCAAAATCCTGAGGATTCTTTTTGTCACTTTGACCTTCAAGTTCCCGTGTGTTGGAAATCATATCTTCCAAATTCCTTCCACTTAATTTCCCATAGTGATGGGATTCATTGTATTTTAAAACATCAAAATAAACCGAACCATTCTTTTCATAGGCAAAACCATTGTTTAGAATTTCCTCAATAATTCCAATTTGCTCTACAATATGACCGGTAGCAGTAGGCTCAATGCTGGGGGGTAAGGCGTTGAACTGAGCCATGGTATCGTGAAAATCTATGGTGTAACGTTGCACTACTTCCATTGGTTCAATCTCTTCAATACGGGCTTTTTTAGCAATGCGGTCTTCTCCACTGTCAGCATCATTTTCAAGGTGTCCGGCATCAGTAATGTTACGAACATAACGCACCTTATAACCAAGGTGCTTTAAATACCTAAAAACCAAATCAAAAGATAAAAAGGTGCGGCAATTTCCCAAATGTACATTACTGTAAACAGTAGGTCCACAAACATACATTCCAACTACGCCCTCATTGATAGGCTCAAAAATTTCTTTATTTTTTGTAAGGGAATTGTATATTTTAATCTTTTGATTTTTATACAAACTCATTTTTAAAAAGAGGTTTATTAATATTGAGTGTCTAGTTTAATATAATCAAGAAATTCTCTTCGAATTTCTAATTCTTTAAATTTTCCGCCAAACTCAGCAGTTACAGTACTGCTGTCGATGTCTCTGATTCCGCGCGAATTTACACATAAATGTTTGGCATCAATTACACAAGCCACATCTTCTGTTTGAAGGGCCAGCTGAAGTTCCTTTACAATTTGAATGGTTAGCCTTTCCTGAACCTGTGGCCGCTTGGCATAATAATCTACAATGCGGTTCATTTTTGAAAGCCCAATCACATTTCCTGATGAAATATAAGCAACGTGAGCCTTTCCAACAATGGGCAAAAGGTGGTGCTCACACGTAGAATAAACCGTGATGTTTTTTTCAACCAACATTTCACCATACTTGTACTTATTTTCAAACGTTGAAGCTTTGGGTCTTCGGTCAGGGTGCAATCCGCCAAAAATTTCATTGACAAACATTTTGGCAACACGGTTTGGTGTGCCTTGCAGACTATCATCCTTAAGGTCTAGACCAAGAGTTTCCATTATATGCTTCACATCTTCTTTGATAAGGGAAATTTTTTCAAGATCGCTTAATTCAAATGCATCTGCTCTTAAAGGAGTATCACTAGAGGTTCCAATGTGATTATCACCAAGTTCCTCCAGTTTTTGTAAGTGTTTTTCTAAACCCATAATTTTTAAAGTTCAAATTGCTTAAAGCAAATAGTCTGCAAAGATAGCTATAAATGAAAAGAAACTGAAATTGCTTCATGGATATTTTAACGACAAATCCCTTACATTTTAATAATATTTTCTTAATTTTCGGGCGATAAAATTCTTAAAAATGAAACAAATATCCCCATTTTTAGTATTACTTTTTTTAGTAACCTCTTTTACTTACTCTCAAACTTTTAAAATTGATAGTGCAAATTTTGACGAATTGATAGCTCAGGTCTATGGAGAAGACGCTCAGGATTTGATTTATAAAGACGCTAAAGTGCTCGAAACTTATAAATCAATTTTAAACAGAGTGGAAATAATAAAATCATCTGAAAAAGTGAAAAGGGACTATCAATTCTTGTCGGGTATCCCTTCTTATAAGCAACTCAATCAAGATTTCTCACCAGAAACCTTCAATCCTTATAACTATAAAATGGATTTTTTCAGAAAAGATGAAACTGTCTATTATATAGTTGATAATACTGATTACGTAATACTAATAAAGCCCCTAAAGTAATGAATCTTAAAAGCGTTTTTTTATTAATTGTAAGTGTTTTTTTTACAGTTAATTCAGTCTTTTCTCAAGGGCCTGTTTGTGAACAGGCTGAACCATTTTGTGCTGCAGGGGCATCCTTAATTTTTCCTAATACAACCGGTGTGCCAAGTTTTGGTGGGCCTGCTTGTTTAGGGAGTACGCCAAACCCTTCATGGTTTTACCTCCAGGTAGATCAAACAGGCGATTTAGAATTTATTATCTCTCAAAGCACCGGTGGTTTTGATGAAGATGGTAACCCAATTGGTACCCAGTTGGATGTTGATTTTGTTGTTTGGGGTCCTTTTACTGATTTTGAAGGAAACTGTGACGATTTAGACGACTGTACTAGCTGTAGTAGTAATACGATCGATAATGGGTATCCCTATGGTAATGTCGTTGATTGTAGCTATAGTATCAATGCTGTTGAAAATATGACGTTACCAAACGCACAAGCAGGAGAGTATTATATTGTCTTAATAACAAATTTTAATGGTCAGGCAG
>NZ_CAXBAN010000294.1:0-3368 GCF_963973675.1 uncultured Planktosalinus sp.
ATAATTAAAAAAGCAACACAGCAAATCAATGCACTTACCATACCTCCTCTTGAGAAAGTAACCAACCCTCTGTAACAAACCAACATTAATAATATTAAGTCAATTATATTTATTAACCTGCTTTTTATAGTAAACAAACGTATGAATAATATAATTGCTCCCAATCCTAAAATTGTTGAAACCTGATTGGGTCCAAATCCACCAGATGCTGCAAAATTAGAAGCTGTACCACTCAAAGCATCGCGGATACTGGGAGTATATAAAAATAAATAAACCGTTAATGTTATTATTGGAAGCATTATCGCCAAGAAAATGTGGTGAATTCTGTTTAATGATATTTTCCTAAAAAAACAATATACACCAACAATTCCAACAGTTATTGGACCACTCAAATTAAAAGCAATTGCGTTTCTAAAATCTGTATCAAAATTTAAATTCATAGCTGAAAAAAACACCCCGGGAACCAATAAAAAAATATACAGCCAATACGGAAAAGTACGTTTGGAAGTGCCTCTGTAAAAAATTCCAACAACCAAAAAGAGTATCACTAAATATTTTCCAGACTCATAAAAAATGGCACCCCCTGTCATTCTAAAAAACAACTCTGCTCCTGTAATATAAGCAGCTGCAAGTAGTGCTTCATCGTTTTTGTTTGCTTTATTCACAATTAGAAAAAAGAAAAAAAGAACAATCCCAACAAAAATAATCTTTGAAGAAAAAGGAACTAAATAAACCAAAAAAGCTAATACAGCGTGTAGCAACAACAACTGTAAGTAAGTAATTTTTTTTATTGGTTTTATTCTTAATGCCCTCATATTTTAGACTGACTCGGTGAATTACATAAACTTAGGTTTTTTAATTCAAATTAAAAATGGATAAAAAGATTCTATTTTTATAACTCTTCAACTACAATTGTTTGTTATATACATCTTTGAAATTGACTTTTTACAATTTTCAATACCCAAATATATCAAAGCATTTGCATTATTTTCATATTTTTTTGTATCAATAATATTATTTGTTGTAATCATTCAATTGAAAAAAACTTATCTATTTTTCCTTCTCCAAAAAAATACTAATCTCATAAATAATGGAGTTTTTAATTACAGCAGACTTCCTATTTATTCAGCTATATTTGTGTGTTTTTTTGTGCGCTATTATTTCAGTCTGGTTTTAGAATTGGAATATCTTTACTTACATTAATTTTATTTTATTTAAATTCAATTTATGAAGAAAAAAAGTTAATCACAGTTTTTCCGGAATATGAAAACTAAAAAGTCCAACAAAAAGGCCTTTTATTTTCATTAAGCATTGTTAGAAACAATAAATCAAGTATTTAAGACATATTAATCAGAAACAAACACTTATATTTAATTATGAAAACACAAATAATAAGTACCCTTATTCTATTGATCTCCACCACCCTATTAAGCCAGCAAAATAGCTTAGAATTAAACCCTCTTCCGTCTTCGATTGAATATGCTGCCCAAACTATTCAAAAACCTCAATTAATCGAAAAAATCAAGTATTTATCTTCAGACCAACTTAAAGGAAGAAAAACAGGAACAGCTGAAAACAAAAAAGCCAGAAACTATATTGTAGATTTTTTTATTGAAAAGGACTTAGATGTTACTCTTCAACCTTTTCAGTTTGAAAGAGACAATAAAACACACAAAGCTGTCAATATCATTACAATAATCGAAGGCACTGAAAACCCGGAAAACTTCATTGCAGTAACAGCACACTTTGATCACGTGGGGATAGATAAAAGTGTAGAACGCGATTCTATTTACAATGGTGCTGACGATAATGCTTCGGGTACTAGCGCATTGCTATTAATGGCAAAATATTTTAAATTAAATCCACCTAAAAACTCATTTATTTTTATAGCGCTGGATGCAGAAGAAATGGGATTACAAGGGGCAAAATATTTTGTTGAATCCAATAAGAGAAACATTGTATTAAATATAAATATGGATATGATTAGCCGCAACAAAAATAATGAAATTTACATCTGTGGTACCCGGTTTACACCTTCATTAAAATCCTATTTTGAAGCAATACCCGTTGAATCAATTCCAATTAAAGTAAGCTTGGGGCACGATGGTCTTGATGGCAAAGACAGTTGGGTAAACTCTTCAGACCACGCGCCATTTCATAAATCTGGGATTCCCTTCTTATATTTTGGAGTTGAAGACCACCCAGACTATCATAAACCCACAGATGAGTTCTCAAGGATTGATCCCGATTTTTATTTTAATGTAGTAAACTTTATCACACATACTCTAGCAGACATTGACTCCAAAATTGGTTACTAATAATTGTAACATTAGTTACTTTCTAAATACCAGAAGGATTTTATTTTTGAAAAAAATGTTTTAATGGAAAAGTACTTCACAATTGCCCGGGATTCTTTTACCGGGTATTTTAACTATCTTGTAAATGAGGTTTCAAATCCTTCTTGGACCAACTATTTTTATTGGTTAATAGTATTGTCATTAATGGTATGGGTAGTTGAAATTATTATTCCATGGAGAAAAAATCAAAAAATATTTAGAAAAGACTTTTGGCTGGATAGTTTTTATATTCTTTTTAATTTCTTTTTATTTTCTTTAGTCGGATACAATGCAATTTCAAATATAGGAGTAGAATTGTTTAATGACTTTTTAGCTCTCTTTGGTATTACAAATATGGTGGCAATTAATGTGCAAAATTTTCCGGTTTGGTCACAATTACTCATAATGTTTGTTATAGCAGATTTTATTCAATGGAATGTACATCGTCAACTGCATAAAAGACCTTGGCTTTGGGAGTTTCACAAAGTACATCATAGCGTAAAAGAGATGGGTTTTGCAGCCCAATTTAGGTTTCATTTTATGGAAACCATTATTTATAAAACAGTTCAGTATGTGCCATTAGCAATGATTGGTTTTGGAATTCAGGAATTTTTTGTGGTTCATATGTTTGCGGTTTTAGTAGGACATTTAAATCACGCCAATGTGGGATGGAGTTATGGAATTTTAGGGTATGTTCTCAACAACCCTAAAATGCATATTTGGCACCATTCAAAAGAACTTCCCAATGAGCATCCGTATGGAATGAATTTTGGACTCACCTTAAGTATATGGGATTATTTGTTCAAAACAGCTTACATTCCAAAAGACGGAAAAGATATCGAGTTGGGCTTTCACGGTGATGAAGGCTTTCCTAAAGACTTTGGAAAACAGGTTATTTACCCTTTTAAAAAAAGAAAACCACATTCATAATTTAATTTATAAATGTGGTTTTATTGAAATGAACCCTATTATTCAACAGGATCATTTACAGTTCCATATAAATCGATACTTGCAGGTCCTCTTGGAACTGAA
>NZ_CAXBAN010000295.1:0-3358 GCF_963973675.1 uncultured Planktosalinus sp.
CTGTAAGCTGAAAATTTATTTGCTTTCATACAACCAGTTCACCAGTCCACCAGTTCACCAGTCCACCAGTCCACCAATCTAAAGACATAAGACTGCAAGACGTATGACATAAGACAGTTCAAAGTTCGATTACAGAAGAAACAACTAAATCAAAAACCCCTGTTCATCCTTTAGGACCGAGGCAAAAAACGGGGGTTTTTGATTCGGAAAAGGGCAACCATATTCAGGCATGCTAAAACTTGAAACCAGTCAACCAGTTCACCAGTCCACCAGTCAACCAGTCAACCAGTCCACCAGTTCACCAGTCCACCAGTCTACCAAATCGATTTTGTTTTTCCAAATTTAGTGTCCAGGTAGTTTTTGTAGTTTCTGAGTTCGTTGTTTAGTTTCCAGTTGTGGTCTGCTTCATTGAAGCCGGAGCCGGCATTGGGTGTCTTTGAAAAACTCCAGTCCAGCGGTTGTGCGCTTGAGGTAAAGGTTTGTTGTTGGGGGTATTTTGTATTGACCCAGGCTGTGGCTTCCGGATGGCCCCAGGAGGCGGCTTTTTTGTAGAGGGCTTCGGCTTCTTTTTCATTTTTGCCTACATAAATGCCCTTTTCATAATACTGTGCCAGCATATAAGTGGCGCCGGAGTGATTGCTTTTGGCAGCCTTTACAAAATAGTAATGCGCCCCTGCTTCCGATTTGGGTACACCGTTACTCCCGTTATATTTCATCATGCCATAGGTGTATGCTGCGTGGGCGTGTCCCATGTCTGCTGCGCGCACATAATAGTTGGCCGCTTCTTTGGCCGGAACGGTGTTCCAGGTACCGTCGCTGATGAGTCCGGCCAATGCAAAATAAGCATCGGCATTGCCGGCTTTTTGGTAGTACCTGACCGCTGCTTCTATGTCTTTTTTCCCCGAAGGCCTATTTAAATGCATTTGAGCCAATTTGATATATGCTATGTTTTCACCTGCTTCTCCGGCTTTTTTAAACCACTCCATCGCGCCGGCTTCATCTTTAGGGCCGTTGTTTCCGGAAAGCAGGATAATGCCTGCATTGAACATCGCTTTGGGGTGCCCCAGTTCGGCGGCTTTGAGATACCAATACTCCGATTCAGCATAGTTTAGCGGACTGCCTTTGCCGTTGTGGTATAAAATTCCTACCCCGTAAGCTGCCTCAGCGTGGTCGTGGAGTGCGGCGATGCGCCATTGCTTAAAGGCTTCGTGAAAGTTTTTCAAATTGAAGGCTTCCCGCCCTTTTTGGTATTCGGTAGCCCCCTCGTCTTTTGAAGGGTGTTCCTTCAGGATTTTCTCATTGGCAGCGATAGCCGCTTTGCGGTTGGGTGTTCCATCGGGGCCCAGAATCATAAACCGGGTTCCCTGATACACTCTAAAGGTGCCGTCACTTAAATAGGTTGCTCCTGTGTAAACAGGAGGAATGACTTCACTGCCTGACCGGTCGATAAATCCGTAACGAATATCGCGGTTGCCAACATTTTTCCCCACCCTGGCCAAGCCGTTTTGAAAAGGCTCCACACTGATATAGCCATTTATTTCGAGTTGGGGTGCACCTGTTTTATCAATAAAATGCCAGGTTTTATGTGAGTTGTTATTAAACATAACCGGGGCGAGCCCCTCGGAAAACGAACCTATCATATAAAAGGTTTTTGAAAACAAGGGGTTGCCTTCCCGGTCAATGAAATTCCATCCTACAACACTCCTTACTGCAGCCACCCCTTCAGAAAAAGGATGTACTTCCTTATAAGTAGGTTTGATAACCAGTTTTCCTCGTCTGTCCACAAAACCCCATTCCCCAAACTTTTCTTTATCCTTTACCGCTGCGAGTCCGTCGCTATAGGGGTGCATTTCATAATACTTCACCGGTACCAATGACTTGCCTGAAAAATCATAGGCTCCTTTTTTGCCATTTTTACTTACTATGATGGTGTTGTTTGCTCTTTCAAAAAACGGGTCGTATTTAAACGGAATGACTGTTGCTCCATTCCTGTCAATCATTCCCCAGTTTTTGCCCTTTTTTACTACTGCCAGGTTTTTATCACCAAACTGATAAGCAGCATCAAATTGATGTGGAATCATTAACCGGTTTTCCGGATTCACATAGCCCCACTTGATGTTGACCATTTGACCTTTTTCCAGATGGCCCCCATTGCCCACAGCTGCCAGGCCGTTTTTAAAATCACCGGCTTCCTGATATTGAAAATCAATGATGACCTTACCGTCGGGATTGATGTAACCAAACTCGTAATTTTTACCCCTTACGCGTGCCAGCCCTTCACTGAATTTTCCTGCAAAATAGTATTGAAAATCAACAATGGTATCGCCCTGCACATCCACAAACCCCCAGCGCATCGTCCCCCTTTCATCGGGATTGCCCACAGGCGCCAGCCCTTCAGAAAACTCGCCGACTACCTGATACACCGGTGGTACGACCACTTCGCCGGCGGCGTCTTTAAATCCCCATTTGCTTTCGTGCGAAAGCTTAAAACGGGTGAATTCCTGAGCGAATAGTGTCGTTGTACAAATCAATATCGTGCAAACTAAAAACAATGGCTTTGGTTTCATCGTGTCTTGCTTTTTTGTTTCCCGAACAGGCATAAACCCTACGGGAAGAGGGTTTTACAGAAATGCAAAATAATAAATAAATGAACTACATGCAATAAGGCAAATGACGTAGTGTATTTTTAATTGACTAATGATAATTAATTATTGATTATTTACTTCATTCTTCATTTTCAATTTAATACCCCCCTGCTCAGCAGTGCGAGGTTCACGCAAAGACGCAACGTTGTAGCGCAAAGAAGTCGCAAAGAAAGTGTTTTATTGGTGGACTGGTTTACTAGTTTACTAGTTGACTAGTTGACTGGTAGACTAGTTGACTAGTTGACTAGTTTGCAGGGTGGCGGGGTGGCGGGTTCGTTCATCAGCAGCGTGATTCTTTTACCGGTTCACCCAGCCACAGCCCCCCCGCCCCCCTAAAGGGGAAGTCCCGGCTGTTGGCTGTAAGCTGAAAATTTATTTGCTTTCATACAACCAGTTCACCAGTCCACCAGTTTGCCAGTTCACCAGTCCACCAGTCAACCAGTCCACCAGTCCACCAGTTCACCAGTCCACCCAGCCGCAGACCCCCCGCCCCCCTAAAGGGGGAGTCCCGGCTGTTGGCTGTAAGCTGAAAATTTATTTGCTTTCATACAACCAGTTTGCCAGTTCACCCAGCCGCAGACCCCCCGCCCCCCCTAAAGGGGGAGTCCCGGCTATAGGCTGGAGGCTGTAGGCTGTAGGCTGTAGGCTGTAGGGAAAGCAACAAAAAACTCCCCAGCAAACCAGTTCACCAGTAAACCAGTCCACCAGTTCAC
>NZ_CAXBAN010000296.1:0-3353 GCF_963973675.1 uncultured Planktosalinus sp.
AGACAGTACTTTGATTGTAAATTCCTTTATAGATAAATGGGCTACCCAAAAACTTTTAATGGATCAGGCAAAAATCAATTTATCGCAAGAAAAATTGAATCAATATGACGAGCTTATTACAAATTATAAAACAGATCTATACACAAAAGGGTATTTAGATATCATTGCAACTCAGCAATTGAATGAAGAAATCAGTCAAAGTGAACTTGAAGACTTTTACAATCAAAACTATGAAAACTTTAAGCTCAATGAAGACCTTATTCAATTGAGATACATACATGTAGGTAATGAAAATAGAAGCATTTCAACACTCAAACAGCATTTATTTAGATTTAATGAAGAAGATAAAAATGCACTTTTGGAACGTGAAATTCTATTTAAAACCTTTTCTTTGAAAGATTCTGTATGGGTACAGGCTAATACCGTCAAAGATAAGATTCCTGTTGTTAATGAGAGTAACTACAATGAATTGTTAAAAAAATCAAATACATTAGAATTGCAAGACTCATTAGGAGTATATTTGATTTATATTAAGGATGTGCTACTTAGAAACGATAATGCACCCCTTTCTTATGTTACACCAACTATAGAACAAATAATTCTCAATAGGAGAAAACTAGAAATAATAAGAAATTTAGAAAAAGAGATATTACAAGATGCAATTAAAACCAAAAAATTTGAAATTTATAATTAATAAGCCTGCCTTCTCACTGTTGATGTTTTTTTTAATGAGTATTTCAGTATCAGCTCAAGACACAACTTTAATCATAGATGAATCCAGCAACATAGATACCCCTGTTGAAGCAAAATTGGCAGATACTGCTACAGCCCAAAAAAGGTTTAAAGTTGATGGTGTTATTGGTGTAGTGGGTGATTATATTGTTTTAGAAAGTGATATCGACAAAACATACCTTGAATTGAAACAACAAAGTATTTCCATAGATGAAATATCCCGTTGTGAATTGTTTGGTAAACTACTTGAAGACAAACTGTATGCACACCACGCAGTGCAAGACAGTATTGTTGTGCCTGAAGCAGAAATTAATGGAAGATTGGATCAACAAATTGATTATATGATCAGTCAGTTAGGTTCTGAAGAAAAAGTGTACCAATACTACCGAAAAAGTTCTATGGAAGAATTAAGAAGAGAGTTATTTGAAATCACTAAAGCCAATCAACTTGCAGCAATGATGCAGGAAAAAGTTTATGAAAATGTTGAAGTGACACCAGAAGAAGTTCGTACATTTTTTCAAAAAATCCCCAAAGAGGACTTGCCAATTTTTGGAACAGAATTGGAGGTTGCACAAATTGTTATTGAACCAGAGCTAACACCTGAAGCTAAACAACGGGTTATTGATGAACTCAAAGAGCACCGCAGAGATGTAGTTGAAAATGGCAGCAGTTTTACTACCAAGGTAGTCCTTTACTCAGATGAGCCTGGTGCCGCAGCCAGAGGTGGCCTCATAAGCTTAAACAGAAAGAGTCCCTTTGTAAAGGAGTTTAAAGACGTAGCCTTTGCCCTTAGAGAGGGTGAAGTAAGTCAGCCATTTGAAACCGAATTTGGGTTTCACATTGTTTATGTCGAGAAAGTCAGAGGTCAGGAGCGCGATGTAAGGCATGTATTAAAAATTCCTCGAGTTAATGAAGCCACTATCCAAGAGGCAAGAGAAAAGATTGATAATTTAAGGGAGAAAATTGTCAGTGGCGAGCTTTCATTTGCTGAAGCTGCCCGATCTGAATCTGATGAAAAAGAAACCAAAAACAATGGAGGTCAATTGGTAAACCCTGTAACCGGAGACACCCGATTTGAACTTACAAAAATGGATCCTGCTCTTAGTGCACAAGTTTATAACCTTAAAGACGGGGAGGTTTCAACAGTTTATGTAGATGAAGACCGTACTGGAAGAAAACGATTTAAAATTCTTACAGTAACCAATAGGTATGAAGAGCATACTGCAGACTTTTCAAAAGACTATGAAAAGATTAAAGAACTGGCTTTGAATGAAAAACGTATCAAAGCTATTGAAAACTGGCAGGAGTTAAAAATAAATGAGACTTACATCAACATAAGTGACGACTATTCTCACTGTGATTTTGCCAGCAATTGGTTGCAAAAATAAAAAGCTTAAATATCTTTAAACCATTCATTAAATTCACCCATTAAAATAATAATTCAAATATGTCTGATGTAGCTGCTGTAGAACAACTTGTAAAAAAACATAAAGCTTTAAAGAACGAGATTTCTAAAGTGATCATTGGGCAGGAAGAGGTTGTAAAACAAGTTTTACTATCTATCTTTTCAGGAGGTCATGCACTTTTAATTGGTGTGCCGGGCTTGGCAAAGACTTTGTTGGTAAATACATTAGCACAAGCGTTGGGCTTAGATTTTAAGCGCATTCAATTTACTCCCGATTTAATGCCTAGCGATATATTAGGTTCTGAAATACTTAATGAAAACAGACAGTTTAAATTTATAAAAGGACCTATTTTTGCCAACATCATATTAGCAGACGAAATTAATCGAACCCCTCCAAAAACTCAGGCAGCATTATTGGAAGCAATGCAAGAGCGAGCCGTGACTGTTGCCGGACAACACTACAAATTAAGTTTACCCTATTTTGTTTTGGCAACTCAAAACCCCATTGAACAAGAAGGAACTTACCCCTTACCCGAAGCGCAATTAGACCGTTTTATGTTTGCAATCAATCTGGAATACCCTTCATTTTCTGAAGAAGTTGATATTGTAAAAGCCACCACTACAGACATCACTGCAACAGTAAACCCGTTGTTTAGTGCTCAGGAAATTATAGATTTTCAGCATTTAATTAGGAGAATACCTGTGGCCGACAATGTTATTGAGTATGCAGTACAACTGGTAGGAAAAACACGCCCTGATTCAACGCAAGCTCCAGATATTGTTAAAAATTACATTGATTGGGGTGCTGGACCCAGAGCTTCTCAAAACTTAATACTTGCAGCAAAAGCAAATGCAGCTCTAAACGGTAAATTTTCACCTGACAGCTCAGATGTTCAGGAAGTGGCTACAGGTATCTTAAGGCATAGAATGATCAAGAACTATAAAGCTGAAGCCGAGGGTTTGACCATAGAGGCTATTATTCAAAGTTTGCTTTAATTTTTTTACTTTTTCAAATAAAAATACACCTTAAACTTTTTGGTTATATTCGCTTTTTGCAAAAGCTTAGTTTGTGAATATAAATTATCAAGAGCGTATTTTTGGACTAGATGTAATGCGTGCGGCAGCAATCCTGTTTGTTGTCATTTCACACGCCCTTTGGATTTTTCCGGAAGCAAAAGGGGGTTTTGTTGACCTTCTAAGGTTAATGGGGGTTATG
>NZ_CAXBAN010000297.1:0-3352 GCF_963973675.1 uncultured Planktosalinus sp.
GAGCAATGGATGGACTGGTCAAACCCTGAGGGACTTATAGAACCTGCTCCTGATGGTTTTACCTTTTTGGGCGGTGTGAACGATATGCCCCAGGGAGGCATCGGTTATTTTACTGCAACCCTTGAACCCGGAAACTATTTGCTGATAGCAGAAGTGCCCAATACCCGGGAAAAAAACATGCTAAAAAAAGTGGTGGTTTATTAAGTTGTCGTTGAATCATATCTTTAAAATAACTTTCTTTTATACAGCTCCTAAAAGATGAAGTATATTAATCCGTTTATAAAACACCAATCAATCCTGCTCAAAACTTTATACTTGAGTGGATTCATTGGGTATTAAAATATTGTTTTAACAACAACTATATACTATATTTGAATACTCTTTTTCTAAGAGTAGGATTGATTTTATACAGTAACCGTTGAACAAACAAAACGCAACCCCCACTTGTGATGTGCCTTCACTTTGGATGGATCATAAAACAGCACTTTATCACTACATCCTCAAACGGGTGAACGATCGGGAAATAGCTGAAGACATCCTTCAGGAAGTACTGCTCAAGGTGTATCACTTCTGCCTTACCAAAAGTGGGGTGTGCAATCTGCGCAGCTGGCTCTTTCAAATTGCCCAAAACACCATAACAGATGTCTACCGGCACAATCAAAAAGTCAAAACCACTGATAGCTTTCCCACCTTGGCTGAAGAAGATGAGCAACAAGCCTTTAAGGAAGCCCTTCCTTACATACTCCCTATGCTCGACTTTTTACCGGAAGCCTATGCACGTCCCCTTAAAATGGCCGACATAGACGGAATGAAACAAGCAGAGGTGGCAAAAGCTTTAGGACTTACACTCACAGCTGCCAAGTCGCGCATACAACTTGGCCGCGAACTGCTAAAAGCCGAGTTCGTCACCTGCTGTCACTTTGAAACCGACAAGAACGGAAACCTCATTTCGTTTGACATCAAGGAGAGTTGTAAGCCGCTTCAGGAACTCAAGAAAAAAAATACTTAATTTATTGCATCTTTTTAAAAGCCCTTCCGTCATGATGGTATAAACTTTAAAACAACACCATTATGAAACGATTTCACGTGCACCTCAGAGTAAAAAACCTGGAAGAAAGTATTGCTTTTTACACCGCCCTGTTCAAGACTTCTCCCACAGTGGTTAAACCCGACTATGCCAAATGGATGCTGGAAGACCCCCGCTTGAACTACGCCATCTCAACCGGTCATGAACAAACAGGCATCGAACACCTGGGCCTGGAAGCCGAAAGCGAAACTGAATTGCACGATGTCTATGAAGCCTTGCAACTAGCCAAAGGCACAGTCAGGGAAGAAGGCGAATGCACTTGTTGCTATTCAAAATCTCAAAAAAGCTGGATTTCAGACCCGCAGGGAGTTGACTGAGAAGCCTTCTATACCCACGGCAAGGCAACTGTTTATGGCGAAGGCATCAATGCACGCCCCGCGCCCGATACCATGCTCCAATGGAATGACAAGCCCACAACTCCACCAGCTGTTGTTCCTGAACCACAAAACAGCTGTGCTACTACCGCATGCAGCATTGATTAAGTCCAAATTAAAAGCCTGCTATCCTTCATTTGAAAAAAGCTGCATAGGGAATGCAGCTTTTTTTTATAATGAGTTGATTTGATAATCTAAACTGACAAGTGACCGCGATTCATCTAGTCAATCACCACCTTATACACACTCCTGCCTTCTGAAGTTTCGATGACGACGGCATAAAAACCGCTTGTCAAAGTAGAAACATCAATGGTTTTAGGGTTGCCTGTGACTTCCAGTGCCGGGATGCCCTCAACGGTATAAAATTGCACCCGGTCAATAACACCCTCATAAGCAATGTGTATAAATGCTGTTGCGGGATTGGGATACACCACAGCCCCATTGTCTTGAAAATCATCTGTATTCAAAATAGTTAGATTTTCAAACCACATTAACTCCCTGCCAGGAGATGTTGTTAAAAACAAATCTAAATCACCATCACCGTCAACATCAGCTAAGTTTAAGTTACCAGGTTTTTCAAAATGAGAATCTATTATTGATGCTTCCTCAAATGTACCGGCATTATCAATGTTTTTAATCCAAATAATGAGGTTGTTTTCAAGAAAAACCTGAGACACCAAACCCACAATATCAGGATACCCATCATTATCGATATCCTCAACTTTCACGTCTGTAACTGTACGAGAAAACCCATCAGTTTCATACAGTACTTCAAATGGGCTATAACTACCAGAACCATCGTTTTTACGCCAACCTATAGCGTCTGGGTTTGATGTGCTGCCTTGTCTTTTTTGACTCACGATATCGAGATGCCCATCACCATCCATATCAACCAACTCAAACGAATTTTCATAGAGTCCATTTAACTCGATTATGTGCTGCTCCCATTGTTGCCCGATCCCATCTAAATTTTCATACCATGCCATCCAATTTGTACTGACCATATTTGATACAATATCAAAATCACCATCCCCATCAATGTCCCCCACTCGCTGGGTTCGGGCTTGAGAAGAGGAAGAATCAACCGTATGCAATTGCCAGCTCAAGCCCTGTCCATCCAAATTTTCTGCCCAATAAAACCCTGTGCCATTTACAATCCCTATCACGACATCTATATCGCCATCCTGGTCTAAATCTACCGGCAACACATTAAAACAACTATCCAAACCATTGGCAATAATTACTTTTTCTCCAAAGTTCCCCGAACCGTCGTTGGGGTACCAGGCTACATAATCCAGGTTAAAATAAGAGACCACAATGTCGTTGATCCCATTCTGGTTTATATCAGTAATTTTAACACTATAAGCATTAGACTGGTCCAATTCGATGGGGATGGCTTCGCTAAAGGAGCCATCTCCGTCAAGGTTGCGATACCAAGCCACCAGATCGACACTCCCTATTAAAACATCAGTATG
The DNA here is from genome assembly GCF_963973675.1 of uncultured Planktosalinus sp. Lineage (NCBI taxonomy): Bacteria > Pseudomonadati > Bacteroidota > Flavobacteriia > Flavobacteriales > Flavobacteriaceae > Planktosalinus > uncultured Planktosalinus sp. Next base: position 2,937 of record NZ_CAXBAN010000297.1, read on the forward strand.
ACCATCGCCATCAATATCGCCCAATTCTATGTCTCTAAATATTTTATCAGTATCAATCAGTTGTCGAGGACCAAAAAATTGTGCGGTAACAGGAAAGCAAATTAATAGAAAAAGCAAAACAATAAATGATTTGATAGGCTTATATAGTATATTGTAAAACTTATTCATTGTCTTTAATGATTATGGTTTGTTCAATAGCTCCATCGTCGTAATGTGAAAAACCCCAATTTTTGTTTGATGTCATAAAGTGAGACTCTATTTATTATTTCTCTAAATAAGTAATTATTATTGTAATCAAGTAAGTTGTTAAAACAAGCCTACCCTAGAACAACAATAAACAGTCACGAGTCCCGTGCATTACTTCATTACAATAAACTAACATCCAATGCTATAAAAAAAATAAATGATATACAACC